>SIBU01000009.1 GCA_009695005.1 Candidatus Tayloriibacteriota bacterium | reverse complement strand
AAGGTGTTCCATATGGCGAAGAAAGGTGGGTTAGTCGAATGGTACTTACACATCATCTTGAGTCAACGCTACGAGCTCCAGGTAGACCAATGAAGCGGTGAATTACTACAACACATTAAAAGTAAGATAATGGTGGCTGTCCCCATTTACCCATTTATGCCTCGCGTGACCAGGTTATCATCGATGACCAATCCGGTCTTCGGGTTGGAAAAAGGATTTACCTTTAACCTCCCAATTTTCGAGACCCGCTTGCCAGTTTTTTCGGCTGCAAGTATGCCTTCTGCTATCACCATGATTGAATCAGGATGAGCCCCTGCCGGCTTCTTAATCTTGGTGATTCCAGATGAGCCGTCCTCGTAGTAAGTTGTCAAACCTAATTTCATTTTTTGATCCTTCGGTGTATTATGTTGGGACACCAGGGCTTCCTTTCAGAGCCTCTACCCAGTAAAAAGCTACCACTATTATAATAGCAGATAAAATATAATTTGTCAACTGATGCTCGCTTGGCAGGACAGCTTTCGAACCTTTGAATGGGGTAGTGCGATAGGGGATATGGAGACTATGATGAGGGAAATTAAACATTTAGTAGCTTTGGTTTTATTTAAGTAAAAGAAAAACCCGCCGACGGTTAGGACGTAGTGCGGGTCATGAAATGATACCTTAGAGATGACGGTCGAATGCCACTATAAGGGTCTTCCGTCGTTGTCAAAAAGACGGATCGAAATACCATCCATTTGCTGGGGGAGAGCCGTCTCTCTCCATTTTTTGTGGAAAAAAATCTGCACGTAATTGAACTGCGGAACAATTCGAGCACATTGATTCAGATCTGGAAATTGTCGCTTTAGTTTTATCGCGACCTTGAGACAGCAATCTCGAGTTGCTGAAATTTGTTTTAAGCTAGGCATGGAGAGACCTTTCTTTCTTGTTGTTATGTTGGCTACGAGCCAACGCGTGCTGTTCATAAATGAAGATAGCACATGATTGTAATAATGTCAAACTTGCTCGCCTGGCAGGACAGCTTTCGAACCTTTGAATGGGGTAGTGCGATAGGGGATGTAGAGACTACGATGAGGGAAATTAAACATTTAGTAGCTTTGGTTTGATTTAAGTAAAAGAAAAACCCGCCTACGGTTAGGGCGTAGTGCGAGTGTTAACTTGTTATATCGGCTGGACTATACCCTCGCTTTCGCAGTTCGATGTAAATAGGAATCATTAAATTCCACAAGAGCTCAAAGTTCTCTTCTTTCCTTTCCCCGAATGCGCGGTTTATTGTCTCCGAGAGGGTCGCCACGGGAATATCCATTTCTCTAACACAGGCATCAAAACTATCAAACTTTTCATTCGTCGTCTGATTCGCAGCTTTTTCGCTAAAGCGGTGCTTTTCGTTTTCGCACATCTTAGCTCGGCTTACGGTGTCTCTTTTGGTAAATACTGTGCGGTAAAGACCTAACGGATTGTTGTGCTTGTGGGGAGTGTTGCCCATAGGGAACCAGCAGTAAAAATTATTTAACACTCGTCCATACGCCGCTCTAAAAGTCTCACCATCCAGTTTCTCGACCTCAGAAGGCGAGAAGGGTTTTGAAAACCAATTCATACTTCTCCTTAGTTGATTGTTTTGGAACAGTGATCAGGTGTAGCCTGGTTCCAATAAGAAACTAACATTAAAATTAAATTATGTCAAATGCTCGCCTGGCAGGACAGCTTTCGAACCTATGATTGGGGTAGTGCGATAGGGGATGTAGAGACTATGCATCAGGAAGTGAAGTACCTATTGTCTTTAGTGTAAGGAATATATCGTCAGTATCGTAATTGAGAATAAAAAAACCGCCTTCCGAAGAATTTGGTTCTCTCGGAGGCGGGTGTATGGTTCATTTTTCACTTCCAATTGATGGCTTGTTCGACTTTGGTAGAAACACCATTGATGAACACGACATCTGGAAGTCTGCTTAGTTCGATGAAGCATTTGACGGCTTCAATGAAACTGTCGAATGTGTATGAATAGTCAACACACATCATATCGTAGCCGAATACTTTATACATGTTTTATCCTTTTGATGTTATCTCGGGGCTTTCCAATTTAGACATAAAATTGGTAAATTTTTACTCAACATCACCAAAGAGGTGTTTGCGTGCCTTTTGACCAACAGAAGAGTCGTTGATATGGTAAACCTCAAACACTGCTCTTTGCGCCAAGCAACGCTCCATGATGCTATTGAAGCCATCTCTATCATCGGAACTTTCAAAATTGAAAGCGTCCTTGTAGAAGATAAAGAGCTTTTCACTTGGAACAGGAATTACATTTCCCGTGCGTGCATCCATTCTACAGTCAGCGTATTCCTCGTCGCCATTCTGGTATTTTTTCCAGTAGGCTGCTGATGCTTTCAGGAAGTCGCTCATAAGAATTATGCCGACCCTATCATTTTCCTGACAGACACAAATCAAGGGTTTTTCGTTCGCGGGTTTGTTTATAAGGCTAAGCAATTTAGATATAATACTCACAATGAACTCCAATTGTTTAAATCCTGTCATTCAGCTTCCTTCTAGTGAAGGGGTGTACCGTGCCAAGATTCATTTGCATAATATCATATCTAACATATTATGTCAATCTTTGCCCCCCCCGTGGACGTATTCAGAACTCTGAATTGGATTTTAGTCGAAACAAAGTTGGGGAAATTAAGTTCTGTATAAAAAATTCGCCCCAACCTTGAGTCGCGCTGAGGCGAATTTTTGGTTGAGGCGATCAGTTGTTAGCCGTTGCAATCAAACTTGAGACAGTGGCGTTTGCGGTCGTGAGTCTTCACCACAAGTTCCTTGAGCACTTTGCGCTTTTCCTCCACGGTAGTGCCGAGGGCGAAACCGTGTTTCTTGTCGAAGTAGTCGTCTTTTTCAAGGTAGACCACAGGAAAGAAGACATTAGTCTTGTTTTCGTCAGGAAACCAGTTCACGCCTTCCACAGTCGCGGCTGTCGCAAAATTTTGGCCAGCGTCATGAAGCTCCACGATCTCACCAATACGGGGGAGTGCTGGAAGTGAGCAGTCGACCCAGATCATTTCATCATCAGTTTCGATTTCCGTTCCACCTGCTTGTGTTGGGCCAGTGAGAACGATGCCTGCGTATATGCGTACTTTCATTTTACCTTTTTAGACTTACTTCTAGGAAATGACAATCATTTCCACAAGTGCTTGTATCAACAAGTTTTTATCACTGTCTCTGGATTGAGAAGGTTAAGTCTATTTCAATCATGTCATAGAATATATTTTTGTCAAATGTGTGCTCCCCGGGTAGAAGTTTCTTTCATTACATGAACGGTACACTTTTCGCATCGTACTCGCTTCGCTCCGTGCGATATGCTCAAGGTCTTCGAATCCTACTCTCAAAGCATTTCGATGCTTTGCCCCGCTTGATAGAGAATATTAGAACCTGTTTTAGGTAAAGGAAAACCGGCCATTGAGAGACGGGACGGTCAATTAGCGGCAACTACGCTGGATTTCTGAACTATGGAAGTGGGGAGAAGAGATTGTGGTGAGTAAGGAAGAGTTGAAAGTTTCGCTAAGATTAAGTTACTAATGTCCTCCAAATCCAAGAAATAAAGCAACAAATATTATAAATAATGATATTGGCTCAAATGCTGCCTGAAAAAATATTTCTGCCTTACTGGGTCGAGGCCACGCTTTTCCTTGCATATTTTCTAATGAAGAAAAATGACAAATTGAATCACTCGTTTCTTTTTCGGAAAACTCATTAATTGCAGCCTTAGGATTCAGACACGCTTTTCTTACTTCATCAATTGTAGAATTATCACGACCTCTTTCTTTTGAAATATTAAGATATATGTCCTGTGTTAAGTTTTCTAAACTTTCTGTGGAACATTTTCTAATCAAATTTTGAGTTCGTGACTGTATCACAAGTTTATCATCTTGTTTCCGCTTATTACTGTCTACAAAGTTGTATGCCTCATTATCAGCTACTTTCATGGCACATGTATAATTAGATTCACCCTTACTAATACATTCCTTACATTGGTCGTATGGTCCATAAAGCAGACGATTACCTTCACTCAGTCTGCTATAGGACAAAATGAAAAGATAAATATAAGGTATGACAATCAATACAAAAAATAGTAACCAGATGATTTTATATTTAGATAAAACTGAGTTTTTCATTAATATAAATATTCTAGAAAAAATAACCTTACCAGTCAAGGATATTTTCAGTGCTCCGGGAGCAGGGTGTTCTTCCATTACATGGACGGTACAGGTTTCGTATCGTACTCGCTTTGCTCCGTGCGATATACTCAAGGTCTTCGAATTCTACACGGGGAGGTCAAAACAAAAACTGCCATAAGGCTGTTTTTGTTAATGATTGCTGAGCTCCCCGGGTAGGATATTCGACCTCTACTGGGTCAGTACACCTTGTGGATATTTTGTTTCAGGGAATCACAAAATATACTCGCAAGGTCTTCGAATCCTACACGGAAGCGGTTTACGCTTCCTCCGGGGAGCAAAACAAAAACTGCCATAAGGCTGTTTTTGTTAATGATTGCTGAGCTCCCCGGGTAGGATATTCGACCCCTACTGGGTCAGTACACCTTGTGGATATTTTGTTTCAGGGAATCACAAAATATACTCGCAAGGTCTTCGAATCCTACACGGAAGCGGTTTACGCTTCCTCAGGGGAGCAAAACAAAAACGCCTTTCGGCGTTTGTTTGCTCCCCCTCGTGGACGAGTTCAGAACTGTGGATTGGATACGTGTTAAGAGAGAACTAGAGAAGTTTATACACTTTCAGGTTTGTATCCCAGTATAATATCCTTATTAGGTGAAAGAAATGTATCGTTTTCCGACTCATAATATTCCATCTGTTTTCTTATACTTTCTGGGACTCTGGACATGTATTCCTTTATAAAAGCAACAAGCTGGTCACATCGCTCTTTTCCAAGTTCTGCAAGTTCTTTTTCTTTTTCTGCTGTTAGGGTTCCTTCTTCAGACATTATCTGTTTCCTTTCTTTTGAAACCAATTCCTGCTCACGTACTCTCATAGACAACTTTGCATCAACCTTGTGTGCAACCTCAACTTTTTCAAAACCCGCATCCGCAAAGAGTTTTAACAATTCATCTTGGCGAGGAAAATATCTATTTTCAACTAATCTATTGAATCCCGCCAGTTCGTCCTTCTTTCTTATTATATCTTGAAATATTACTTGAGATGCTTCGTCAGGGAATGAAAGTTCCCAAGTAACAAATTTACCCCCTGGCTTCAAAACTCTAGACACTTCTTTTAAAATATCTGGTTGAGCACTCTTAGGAAGCTCGTGTATTCCCATTTTAATAATAACAGTATTAAACTTTTTATCTTCAAATGGCATATTTCTTATGTCAGCCTGAACTAAATGGTCCTCTTGAACATCAGGCATGTTTTGTCGGGCTCTTTCAACCTGCACAACACTCTCATCTACAGTGTATATTTCTGGCTGAAAACCTTTTGGCTCAGTTGTATCAAGTATCTCTCTTGCAACTGCTCCGTATCCGTCCATACCATCAAGAATCACATCATTTGGTTTTGAATCAATAATATCAATAAATACCCTTACGTCCTCTGTTTTCTGGTTATGTATTAAATGGAAATCTACAACACGGTCATCAAAGCCGCCTCTTATTTGTTTGGGTGCATTTATTTTATTAGGAATAGACTCTGCGTCTGGTTTCATAGTTTAAGATTACCACACATTATATCCAGTTAACACTTTACTTTGGTTTACAATTGCTCCCCGGGTAGGATTCGAACCTACGACCAATCGCTTAACAGGCGACTGCGCTACCACTGCGCCACCGGGGAATACGATGATTATACTACCAAATGAAGAGAGCTTTGCAAACAAGTAACTTTGCCTGATATAGTTCTATTCGGAAAGTAAACCTTGAACCTCGACTATATAAATTATGAACTTCTATCCAAAAGACAGCTGTGGGATCGTCGGTGTATTTGGTACACCAAATGCAGCAAAACTGACTGCACTTGGTCTTCACGCTCTACAACACAGAGGTGAAGAAGGAGCGGGCATTGTGTCCGTAAATGACTACGGTCAATTTAACCACCATAAAAACATCGGGCTAGTTTCTCAAGTGTTTGCAAACGGCGCTCTAGATAGACTTATTGGCAACATGTCTATCGGTCATAATCGATATTCCACAACAGGGAAATCGGTAATTGAAAATGTTCAACCACTTCTGATTGATTGTCAGCGTGGAAAGATTGCTCTTGCTCACAATGGAAACCTCATTAACATAAATGCTCTACGATCAGAGTTAGCAAGCGCTGGCGCAGTGTTCCAAACCTCAACCGATAGTGAGTTTATGCTTCACCTCATCGCACGTTCTGAAGGAACACTTTCAGAAGCAATCGGGGAAATGATGTCAAAAGTCTCAGGAGCTTACTCTTTGGTTATCTGCACTAAAGATGAACTCGTTGGTGTGCGCGACCCAAGAGGTTTCAGACCATTGTGTATTGGAACCATTGGCGGAACATTTGTATTTGCAAGCGAAACATGCGCTCTTGATCTTATGGGAGCTCGTTTCATTCGTGATGTTCTGCCTGGTGAAATGGTTTTCATTTCAAAAGATGGCCTGCGTTCAGAAAAATCTAAAGTGACAGCGGCGTGCTCCTTTTGTATATTTGAGCTTGTATATTTCGAGAGACCAAACAGCAAGTATATTGACAATAGCGTTCATTCATATCGCTTTGAAATGGGTATAACTCTTTTTAAAGAGCAACCCTGTGAAGCTGATGTGATTGTTCCTGTTCCAGATAGCGGGACACCAGCCGCTTTTGGTTTTGCTTCAGCCAGCAAAATTCCTCTCGAAATGGCATTTGTTCGAAGCCACTACACAGGAAGAAGTTTTATTCAGCCTGAACGTGGAATGAGAGTCGACAGCGTCAAAATGAAATTAGCCTTAATTGGCGAATTGGTAAAAGGTAAACGTGTTGTAATGATTGATGATTCTGTTGTTCGCGGAACAACCTGCATCGAAAGAGTAAAAAATCTTCGTGACGCAGGAGCCACCGAAGTTCATATCAGAGTTAGTTGTCCTCCACACAAATTTGCCTGTCACTACGGTATCGACTTTCCGGATCGAAACGAGCTGATTGCTGTTTCGCATCAAGGTGAAAGTTTATGTAAAGCGCTTAATGTAGACTCAATCGGCTATCTGTCAGAAGAAGGTCTACTGAAGGCTTGCGGTGGTCACAGTTTTTGTATGGCCTGTTTTAACGGGAAATACCCCATAACTCCTGAATGTGCCAAATAATCAACTAAAGTAGTATTGATAACACACCTGCAACAGTGCAGGTGTTTTTTACATTTTGCCAATAACACACAGTGGCTATTTTTATAGACGAAAGACAAACTTGATAGTAAACTCTAAAGCATGATTGAAGTGGAAAAAAATTATGACATCAGCCCCGAAGGTAAAAAACGTATGATCGAAGGCGCCACTTTGTTATACAAGAAAGTTTTAACAGATACCTATTATGACTCTAATGACTATTCACTTACAGGGAGGGATTTTTGGTTAAGAAAAAGAAACGGCAAGTTTGAACTCAAAGTACCACTAAACAGTGGCAAAATACTGGACAGAGTTACAGATCAATATAAGGAATTAGAGGCGGATGCGGAAATAGCCCGCGAGCTCGGTCTTCCTAGCTCGCATGACCTCAGCGAAACTATAGAGAAAGCTGGATTTGCCCCATTTGGTACTATCATCACTACAAGAGAAAGCTACCAGAAGAATGATTTTCATTTAGATTTTGATGAAATAGATTTTGGA
The DNA here is from genome assembly GCA_009695005.1 of Candidatus Tayloriibacteriota bacterium. Classification (GTDB taxonomy): domain Bacteria; phylum Patescibacteriota; class Minisyncoccia; order Phycocordibacterales; family SIBU01; genus SIBU01. Next base: position 27,031 of record SIBU01000009.1, on the reverse strand, counting down.
TTTACTGCATTTGAAATTGAGTTAATGGTAGAAAAAATCGAGGATATTCCTAACGCAGAAAAAAAAATATTGGATTTTGCTACAAAATATAATGTTAGCGCGACAGGGAAGGGAAAAGTTATCGAGTTTCTACGTCGCTACAGACCTAAACACTTTGCTTTTTTGGAGAGTAAAAGAGTGGCATAATTTTATGTATATTAAAGTTGATGTGCAAACTGAATTTAAAACTGAATCGATAACAAAAACAAGTAATGATTCTTACTCAATTAGAGTTAAAGAAAAGGCAGAGAGGGGACTGGCAAACAGAAGAATTGTCGAACTTATACGCAAAGAATTCGGAACCAACGGTGTTTTAGTCAAAATAGTGAGCGGACATACCAGTACAAAAAAGATTCTTAGTGTAGAGATTATTAATAATAGTAAGTAATTTAAGTGTTTGATATACTTTATATATGACAATAAATTTAAAAGGTACAAATATTTCAATAACGTCAGAAATTTCCAATTATCTCAATAAACGTTTAGAAGGAATAGAAAAGTTTTTACCGACCGAAAATCAGAGCTTCATCGCTGATGTTGAACTTGCAAAAACAACTAATCACCACAAAGCTGGAGATATTTTTAGAGCAGAAATCAACATTCACATAGCTGGCAAAAGTTTTCGAGCTGTTTCTGAGCAAGAAGATCTTTTTAGAGCAATCGATGACATGAAAGATGAAGTTGCCCGAGAATTAAGTTCAAACAAAAAAAAGAAGCTTTCACTTATTCGAAAGGGTGGACAGAAAATAAAGAATATTATTCGCGGAATTTCTCCGTGGAGGGAGTAGAAAACTCAAGAGTAACAGTAAAATTCATTGTTTAGTTCAGTGTTTTTTTGAATACCTCGTATGGCATTTCTTTTTTTCCTTCAGGAACAACGCTAACAAGAGTTAGCCTACCGCTTTCGAATTTTGCATCTTTTACTATTACTCTGATTTTCATATCATTTTTTTCAGCAAAAAAATATGTGCCAATTGAATCATCGAAGGCATTTATTTTAAGAAAATTTTTATAAGGATCTGCGGTCAAATCTAAAAGTCCATCCTCCTTTTCAAATTTTTTTGTATATGTTGCTTCATCGTGATTTTGAGGTATAGCATTAATTTCTCCGGCCATCCATTTTGGTATTACCTCAGACAACAACTTACCAGCAACTTGATTCATTTGACTTCGAAGCTCACTAGCCTTCAATGGCCATGCAAACTCTGGCATCTGAGATGTTAAATTCAATCTTTCCATTGCAACTATCGGACCGTGATCCATTTTTTCGTCGAGAAGAAGAATTGAGACGCCAGTATTCCGATCGTCATTTAATATCGCAGACTCTATAGGTGACGCTCCTCGATATTTAGGCAGAAGAGAGTAATGAATATTTAAAGTACCTTTCTTAGGAATAGAAAGAATCTCTTTAGAAAGAATTTTACCGTAAGCCACAACAACAAATAATTCAAAATCTACTGACAACTTTTCTATAAAGTTACTATCCTTTAAATTTTCCGGTTGCAAATATTGAATTCCATTCTTTATAGCCCACATCTTAACCGGTGTGGGAGTAACAACCATTTTTCTACCCTGAGGTCTATCGGGATTTGTAATAATAATAGAGGGAAGAAAACCTTGTATTTTAAGATGCTCAAGTATCTCAGCAGACAATTGTGGAGTACCTAGGAATGCAAATTTTATATTTTCTTTTTGACTCATGATTCTTATTTTTTCCCTGCGTTCCATTCTTCTGGAGGTATATCCTTTATTTCAATTGCACTATCAATAAACAACTTACCGTTAAGGTGATCAACTTCATGCTGAAAAACTTGCGCCAATAAACCACTCGCACCTCTAGTAAATTTTTTACCATTTTCATCATAAGCTGTAACTGTCGCTTTATTTGACCTTTTTATCTTTCCATACAGGTAGCGCACACTAAGACAACCCTCCTCAAGCATTCTTTTATCACGAGACATTCGTGCAAGAGTTGGATTTATAAATATCAAATGACCATATTTTTTTATGTCATCTCTTGGTTTAATCTTACGATCTGAAGCTTCGTCGGGCACCTCAAGTACTCTTTCCGAGACAACAAATATTCTAAGGGATTCACCAATTTGAGGAGCGGCAATGGCTACACCATCACATTGTGAGTCCAATGCGATCTTCATATTTTTAATAATACCCTTTATTTTAGAGCTTAAAATAGTGTTTTCAGGCACCTCCTTAGCAATTTTACTTAAGACTTCATCACCTTTTTGAACTATCGTTACCATAGTGTAATTGTAACCTGCGATTTGGAGAATCGCAAAGCTTCGCTAAAGCAGGCTCTCGGGATCAACCACAACTTTAAACTGTGGAGGCAAAACTAGTAATTTTTTAAGGAGTGAACGGTCAACCCAGGAACCGCTCTGCAAACGTAAAAGTGCATGCATTGTAAACTGACCCTTACGATCTTCCGAAAAGGCGGGAAAAATTTCCAAAGGGAATGGATCGAGATAATCTTTAAGTTTTGTCATTTCAGAGATAACAGACAACCTGACACCAGCTAAACTAATTTTGATTAATGTATAAAATGGTGGATAGCGAAACATCTCTCTCTGTTTAATTTCCTCGCGATAAAAGTCTATTAAATTCCCCTTAACTGCATACTCTATAACTTTTTCAGTTGGCATTCTAGTTTGTATTAAAAATGTTGAATCAACAAGTGAGCGAATCTTCAATAACAAATGTAAAACCCTTTCGTGAATTCTGAAATCAGGTAACGAAAACAAAGAATCAAGTGACGCCACAGCAGCACTTTCAATTTTTCTATCCAGAAATGACAAAGCCATTTCCGTACCAATAAGTATGCTGCCAGGCGCTGCATAAAAATTTGCAACCTCCTTTTGTACATTTTTTGTGCTCGGAGTAACATCTTTATCAATTCTGAAAATTTTAATATGCGGAAATTTCTGCTTAATTTCATCAAGTACAAGTTCCAAACCAACACCCAAAGGTGTCAGCTTCCAACTTGAACAAGTTACACAGCGTTCTTCCGCACTTCGCTTTCCACCACATCCGTGACAAAAAAAGAAATTCTGATTGTCTTCACCACCACGAGTTTTGTGTAGTGCAATGGGCGAAAGACATAAATTGCACACGACGACTGTTCCACAGTCGGAACATACAGTTTGTGAGGCTAAACCTCTTTTTGAAGCCAGAATGAACAAGTGCCTATTTCCAACATTGGTTTCTCTTATTAGCTCTGACAACTCGAGGCTTATACACTCAAACTTTCCCTTAAGGCTTTTTTTATAAGCCGACATATCGATAACTTTACTTGTTGCGGATGACAATGATCTAAATTTCATAGGTGCAAATTCCGAAAATTCACCCTGCTTGATACGATGAATCGTTTCCACCCTAAGCAGTGTGTCGCCAACCAAAAATTTTGCCTTGATCTCTTTGGCAAAAAGTTCAGCAAATACTCTTACATCCAAAAAGGGACGTAACATAAATTTATAAGAACGAGAACTTTCATTCTCTACAACAATAATTCCCAAATCATTTCGATTAAGAGAAAAAAATAAGCCTGTAGCAACAATAAGAACGGGGTGTTTCTCCTCGGCAATCTTAGACCAAGTTTCGAGCAATTTTTTTTTCGACAATGACCCATAAAGAGCGAAAGTATAGTCTTCAATGCCTTTTGAAAGTTCATTTGTAAAAAATTTTGCGTCTTGAGCCGTTGGTACACAAAAATACACCGAGCGCTTTCGAGCAAACTCTTCGCGAATTAAACTCCGATAATTGGCAAAACGCTCTTCATTGTCTGATTGAAGTGCCAACTTATCAAACAGGCCAGCAATAGGAACAGGAGTTTCTGATGATTTTTGTGCAACAGACAAATCCAAAATAATTTTGGGCACTAGCAAGTTAAGAACTGCACCTAAAGTAGTTGCGTTATGTGTGGCTATGGCTTTTGCCGCCCTGATAAACGCTTCTGACAACAACTGTTCAGATCTGAACTCTCCAATTTTTCTCATGGCAAATTCAGACGATTTGATTTCGTTTTTTGAAAGTGACGCATCTTGAGAAGAAACAACAAGCGCACTAACCACACGTTTTCGAATCGGTACTGTAACAAGCGAACCTTCCGGAATAGCCTTCAACGAAAAATATGAAAGACTTTCTTTGTTGATTCCACGTGCTATGGGAATAACTTCAATAAGAAACATAAATTGAAAATAAGGCTAGATGCCCAGTATATCAATAACTGTCGATTTAAACTTTCTCACTGACACTGAAAATCGAATTTCCATCCTTAATATACAATTGGCCATTAACGGCTTGATAAAAATAGGGGTTATTGACCTTCAATAACGGCTGAAAATTCTGCGTACCTTGACGGTCTAGCTCTATCCCATAAATATTTGAGCCGGCAGAGAACAAAACTACGTCACGACGGTCTTTATAGAAAACAACACTCTGAATCGGTAGAGTTGAAATCGTAACCGGCATTATTAACTTACATGGATTCTCCTCACAAAAATAATGAGGTGGTGGTTCAGATGACGATATCCAGGCAACATATATTGTATTATTCATGATATACAATGCGGTACTCTTATCCAACGACAGACCGAAATTAGGTACATTAGTTTTTAACCATTCGGTGATTGACTCGTCATTTGTTGGGTTGGAAACGTAAGAAGCGGGCTCGGGCAAAATCGAAGACTTTAAACCTTTGCTTGCAATTTTATATTCCGAAGTTTCGGGAGATATTTTTTTTGCAGTGGCTCCTTCTGTTGGGAAAATAAACGCGTAGATACTTTTAGAGTTATTTTCTGTAACGTTAACAATTTTTGTCCACGGCCAAAAGCCATTCTTAGAAACAAGAACTGAATGGAGACCAGGGATCACATTTTTAATAATGTAGCGCCCATCTTGAAATGAAGCTTTGAGCTCGCGATTATCAAGAAAAATTTGCAAATCACTTTGATTTGATTTCAATTCAATTGTAGCGACCTTTACAGGTTCAAATTTATTTGTGAGCCTAAAGCCAAACTTATACAAAACAAAGAAACTCAAGGCTACGAACACGCACACTCCCCACATTGTCAGGTAGATTTTAGTAAAACGGACGTTACGTTCATCTATTGTCATAAGTACAATAGTTACAGAAAACCGCTAAAAATTCAATATATTTACATTCTAAACGATATATTCTTGAACTTGTTGTAATAATGCCTTAAAAGCTCTAGAATATGACGACTATGAAAGATATATTTCTTATCAAAGGCCTTAACGGAAAAAGATCTTTACGTGGCTCATTACAAGTGTCGGGGGCCAAAAACGCGGCCCTTCCCGCACTTGCGAGCGCAATACTTTTTAAGGATCCTGTTAATTTTAAAAACATTCCTTACATCGAGGATATTCGTGCAATGAAGGAACTTTTGGAAAATCTCGGAGGAACCACAGAGCGCATATCTTCAGATTCGTGGAAAATTAAGGCTTCAAAACTTTCTAAAACTGAACTAGACGAGAAACTGGCTAAACACATGAGAGCCTCAATTGTTTTGACAGGTCCGATTCTGGCTCGATACAAAGAGGTTTCTTTTCCTCACCCTGGTGGTTGCGTATTGGGAGAGCGTCCATTGGATATGTTTTTGTATGCTTTCCAAAAAATGGGAGCGACAGTAAATAGAAACGGTAATATTTACAAAATTAGTACAAAGGGAAAAAAACTTATCGGTGCAGAGATTTTTTTACATGTACCAAGTCATACAGTAACCGAGACAATTATGATGGCGGCAATTTTGGCGGAAGGTAAAACAGTAATTAAAAATTGCGCAATGGAACCCGAAATTGCAAGTCTCGCTGATTTTTTTGTTTCTTGCGGCGCTAATATCAAAGGTGCGGGAACACCGACAATTGAAATTATAGGTACTGGTCTTTTGAATTGCGGAGAAAAAGTTTACACAACTATTCCTGATAGAATTGAAGCTGGCAGCTTTCTTATTTTAGGAGCTTTGGCTGGAGATAATCTTACTATTCTTGACTGCAATCCTTTACATTTGGAAAGTCTTATTGGAGCCCTGAGATCTGCAGGGGTAAGTTTATTGATTTTAAAAAGCTCCATTACTGTCACTAGCCGTGCAATCAACAATGAACTAAATCTTCACAGCACCAACATTAAAACACACGAATATCCAGGTTTTCCTACTGATTTGCAGGCGCCAATGACTGTTTTTCTCACACAAGTTGCTGGTGAAAGCAATGTTTTTGAAACGATTTTTGACGGAAGATTGAATTACGCCAATGACCTAATTAAAATGGGAGCAAAAATTAACGTTTGGAGCAAACATAACATGACAATAAAGGGTCCAACAGCTCTACGCGGAAAGGAACTGGATGGTCCAGACATTCGAGCAGGACTTGCATACGTTCTGGCAGCAATAATTGCTAAAGGCCGTTCTGTCATCAACAATGTTCACTATATAGATAGGGGATATGAACGTATCGAGGAACGACTCAAAAAGATAGGAGTAGATATTGAAAGAGTGAGTAACTAAATAATTATTTTAAAATTGATTAATGGCTTTTTTTTCTAAAAAACTTGGAATTGATCTCGGAACAGCAAATACACTCGTATTTGTTCCTGGCAAAGGTGTTGTTCTAAATGAGCCTTCAGTGGTTGCGGTCTCTGAGCAAGATAACAAGATTCTCGCTGTTGGTGTGGAAGCAAAAAATATGATTGGCAAAACTCCCGACTCAATCATTGCCTACAGACCAATGAAAGATGGCGTTATCGCAGACTACAGAGTGACAGAAGCAATGCTTCGATACTTTATAGATAAAGCTCTAGGAAAATGGAATATCTGGAAACCTGATGTAATGATTTCTGTCCCAGCTGGGGTTACATCGACAGAAAGACGTGCAGTGATAGAAGCGGCTATTAAGGCAGGTGCAAAAAATGCATATGTCGTAAAAGAGCCAATTCTTGCTGCTATTGGTGCGGGCATTCCCATTCATGAGCCAATGGGTCATATGATTGTTGATATTGGTGGTGGCACAACTGACGTGGCCGTCATTTCACTTGGAGGTATTGTCTCATCTACTTCAGTGAAATGCGCAGGTAATAAAATTGATGCAGCGATCAGCGACTACATTAAAAAAACTTTTAATCTAGGTATTGGAGACAAAATGGCAGAAGATATTAAAATAAAAATTGGCTCTGCTGTCCCACTGGAAGAGGAACTTTCACTTACAATTAAAGGAAGGGATTTTATCACCGGCTTACCAAGAACTGCCGAAGTAAAGACAAATGAAATTGTAAAATCTATCGCAAAGGAACTCCGAGAAATGATAAAAGCTATTAAGGATGTGTTACAAGAAACTCCTCCAGAACTTGCTGCCGATATTATAGATCAAGGAATAACCATGACTGGAGGTTCTTCTCAACTTAGAAATCTTCCTGAGCTGGTTTTCCGTCGTACTGGGGTCAAAGCAGTTCTCGCTAAAGACGCATTATATTGTGTCGCACTTGGAACTGGAATTGCACTTGAGCATCTTGATACCTATAAAAAATCAATTATTACCAAAAGATAATCGCTCTTGACCTTGACTCGCAAGCTGTGACTGATAATCTTGTGCCAGGATTAAAATAATGAGAACAATAACTGTTACTGACAACTTAGATCGCACAGTAAATCAGGTTGATGCTGACGGGATAGCAATAGTTAGTGAATTGCTAAATCTTGTAGGTTTCCCATCTGCCCAGCTTTCAATTTACAACATTACTGTCACCGATAATTCAGGAATAACAAATTCAGCAACTGGAGACACGAAATTGAATGAATCAATCGCGAGTATCACGGTCGATTACAAAGGCTCTATGCCAAAGTAATAACCATGATTATATAAGCGCAAATTTAGCGCTTATTTTTATGCTAAAATTAAAAAATGAATCTAAAAAAATTATTACTAGGAGAAAATCTTCACCATGCATACGCAATCACAGGTGACACAAAAGAAATTCTTACTCATTTACTTCGGGAGCTAAAGACTGTGTGGTCAGTCAATACCCACAACAACCCAGATTTTTCATACTCCAAACAAGAAATCTTTCGTGTGGACGAGGCAAGAGAACTGATTGAAAGGCAAAATAACAAATCATTTGGGACGAGTAGAAAAATTTTTATCATCGAAGCAAATTCAATCAATCTTAATGCTCAAAACGCGTTACTGAAAATATTTGAAGAACCCAAAGAAATGACTCATTTCTTTTTGATTGGCAACTCCACACAAAATCTCATCGGGACACTATCTTCTAGAATTTTAAAAATAAATTGTTCTAATTCAAACAAGGAGAATGAAGAAAGCCCTGCCATGATTTTTTTGAAATCTTCTACTTCTAAACGTCTGGAAATTGTAAAAAAACTAACCGAGGATATTAAAGATGAAAAGAAAAGTAAAAGTGATGCTATTGCCTTATTACATGAGATTGAAATTTTTATCCACAAGAAACAAAAAAATGAGGGGACGTTTCCGAGTCGAACCTTAAACGATTTCGAGATGTGCAATGACTATCTCACTGATCAATCGGCAGGAATAAAAATGCTTTTTGAGTATATGGCGTTGACTATTCCAATTGTCAAATGAGAGTTAACTGGATTTGTATGTTGGATTATTATAAATTAACTGTTAATATTTAAGCATGTTCAACTTCACAAAATTTAATACCAAAGGCAAAGAAATCGAAGAGTGGCTTATAAAGGAGCTCGGTAATATTCGTACATCCCGTGCCACACCAACAATTCTTGATGGAATTCTTGTCGAATCATACGGCGCAAAAATACCCATAAATCAAGTAGGTTCTATTTCAAGCCAGGACGCTAGAACACTTTTTGTAACACCTTGGGACATGAGTGCAATCAAAGAAATCGAAAAGGCCATTGTAGTTGCAAACCTAGGTCTGTCGGTGTCAGCAGTGGATACTGGTGTAAGAGTGACTTTTCCTGAATTAACTGCAGACAGAAGAACTGCGCTTATTAAATTAGCGAAGGAAAAATTTGAAGATGCAAGAATCTCAGTTAGAAAATTACGTGACGAGGTACAAAAAGAAATAGAAGCAGCAGAAAAGGAAGGGGGAATGGGGGAAGATGAGAAATTCAGGCTTAAGGCTGAACTACAAAAGCTAGTAGATACTCTGAATGGCAAACTGGCTGATACTGAAGCAAGAAAAGCAAAGGAAATACAAAGTTAGAGTGAAGTTTTACTCAATTGATAGCTATATTTTAGACTTTACGCTAAACTTTTCAACTTATGAATATATTAATTTTTATAGTTATTTTGGCGCTACTTGTGCTTGTTCATGAGTTCGGTCATTTTATAGTTGCGAAAAAATCTGGAATTCGAGTTGATGAATTTGGCCTTGGGTTTCCTCCGAAAATTTTTGGGAAAAAGTTTGGAGAAACTGAATATACATTAAACGCTATTCCATTTGGGGGGTTTGTTAAAATCTATGGCGAGAATCCAACTGACGGAGAATTAGACCCCAAACAAATCGCCTGTAGCTTGGCGCACAAATCAAAATGGATACAGGCCGCAGTTTTGGCAGCTGGAGTTACTTTTAATATAATTTTTGCATGGCTATTGATTTCCATAGGTTTAATGTATGGATTACCGACTGCAGCGGACACAACTGCCACAGGAGGAATTCGAGATTCTCATGTATTTATTACTTCTGTATTACCAAATTCACCTGCAGAGGAAGGTGGGCTAAAGAATGGTGATGAAATTGTATCTGTTCAGTCGGGAGGAATCGTTTTGAATCAAACTCTCACACCAACAGAAATTCACAACCTTATTGTTTCGAGCACTAATCCAATTGAGATAACTTATAAACGAGCAAGTCAAACTTCCAAAACAAATATAACAACACGAACGGGTATCATTGAGGAGTCACCTGCCATCGGTATTAGCATGGATTTAGTTGGAATTTCCACTGAAAAATTACCGATTCACAAAGCATTCATCCATGGGGCAGTTATGACCTGGCAGTTACTTAAAATGATAGCCACTCATATTGTTTATTTTTTGTATGAGAGTGTTTCCGGCCATGCTGATCTCAGCCAAGTTTCAGGTCCAATTGGGATGATAAGTATGGTAGGAGATCAAAGAGAGCTTGGATTTGCTTACCTTATATTTTTCACAGCCTTATTATCGATTAACTTAGCGGTAATTAACCTCATACCATTTCCTGCACTTGATGGTGGCAGACTTTTTATACTTCTTATAGAGGCAATCAAACGCTCGCCACTGAAACCCAAATTTGTTAATGCGCTAAATATCACTGGATTCACCCTTCTTATCATACTAATGCTTGTCGTAACAGGACACGACATACTGATTAAACTATTTTAGTCTTTAAGTCACAATTTTTATTGGTGTCAAGTATCGTATTTCGAACTTCTTTCATGTAGTATAATGAAACTTAATACCCAAATTTATGGGCTAACTTTCTTTGTATAATCAATACTTTTAAACATTAAATCAATGAAACAATCAAAACTATTTACAAAGACACGCAAAGAGGCACCAAAAGAAGAAGGTCGCTTAGACGATGGTTCAGCGCAACTTTCAAAAAATGCCGACTTGCTGGTTCGAGCCGGTTACATCCACAAAGAAATGGCGGGCGTTTATTCATATTTACCGCTTGGTTTAAGAACGTTGGAGAAAATTGAAAAAATTATTCGTGATGAAATGGACGCCATTGGTGGACAAGAAATAAAAATGGCCACCCTACATCCAAGTGAAAAATGGAAACAGACAGGTGGTTGGGATTCAGTTGATGTTTTGTTTAAACTTAAGAGCAGAACCGAAAAGGAATACGCACTTGGCCAAAGCGAAGAGGAAATAGTAACTCCAATTGCCAAAACATACGTAAATTCCTACAAAGACCTTCCTATTGCCCTTTATCAAATAGGTCAAAAATACCGTGACGAACTTCGCGCAAAAAGTGGGATTATGCGTGGACGAGAATTTGGAATGAAGGATATGTACAGTTTTCATGAATCTCAGGAGGACTTTGACCGTTTTTACAAAATTGTAAAGGATGCATATCTTAAAATATTTAATCGTACTGGATTGAATGCAAAGGTTACCGAAGCTTCTGGTGGAGCGTTTTCGGAAAAACTTTCTTATGAATTTATGGTGCTGACCGATGCAGGAGAAGACGACGTTGTGTATTGTCCAAATTGCACGCATTGTGCAAACACAGAAGTAGCCAAAACAGAGGAAGAAGGTCTATGTCCAAAATGCAACAAGGGGAAGCTGGCAAAAGCTAAGGCGGCGGAAGTTGGAAACGTTTTTGATTTAGGGCAAAAATATCCTAAAGCTTTCGAATTTTCTTACAAAGACAAGGAAGGTAAGGAAAAAATGCCGATTGTTGGATGTTACGGTATTGGCACAACAAGGCTTCTTGGAACTGCAGTAGAAGTTTTAGCAGATGCAAAAGGACTTGTATGGCCGGAAAGCATTGCTCCATTTCAAGTACACCTAATCTCTCTTGCTGGAGCAGACGGAAAAGCCAAATTAGCTTCAGACGAACTATATAGTAAACTCTTGTCATTAAATGTTGAAGTGCTATATGACGATCGTGATCTTCGGGCTGGTGAGAAATTCGCAGACTCTGATCTCATTGGCATTCCAGTTCGAATAGTTATGAGCGACAAAACTATCGCGGCAGGGAAGTTTGAATACAAACGTCGGCTGGAAGAGAAGTCAGAATTAATTGACGAGTCTGAAATGATAAGTAGAATTCAGAAATTGACAAAGTAATTTTCAATGAGAAAACATATCAAAAAATACGTAGACAAGGCATATCAACTGCTTTCAAATGATATTGGAATCGATCTAGGCACTGCAAACACACTGGTTTATATGCGGGGCCAAGGAATTATCATCAATGAACCTTCTGTTGTTGCCATCAATAATAAAACCGGACAAGTTGTAGCCGTTGGTATTCAAGCAAAATCAATGTTGGGCCGAACACCTGCACACATAAGCGCAGTTAGACCATTGGTTGGCGGTGTTATTTCCGATTTTGAAGTCACTGAAGAAATGATTTCTTACTTGATAAGAAAAGCAGAGGCCGGCTCAAAGAAATTATTGGGGCCTCGTGTGGTAGTCGGCGTGCCTTCTGGCATTACAAATGTTGAAACCAGAGCGGTCAGGGATGCTACAAGAAATAATGGCGCACGAGAAGTACACATTGTTGAAGAACCTATGGCAGCAGCAATCGGTATTCGCTTGCCGGTTCAGGAGCCAGTCGGAAATATGGTGATAGACATAGGTGGTGGCACAACTGACATTGCTGTCATTTCACTTGGAGGTATTGTTCGCTCAAAAAGCTTAAAAATTGCGGGTGACAGGCTTAACGAAGATATTATTTCCTATATTAGAGGTGAATTCAAAATTTTAATTGGAGAAAAAACAGCAGAGAGCATCAAAATTGCAATTGGCTCTGTAGTACCCGGACTGTCGCCCATGGAGGCTTCAATCCGTGGACGAGATCTTATCACTGGCCTACCAAGAGAAGTAATAATTACAGACTCCGACATTCGCGAGGCTATTGCGCAATCAGTCGACAACTTGATAGAAGCTACTAAAGAAGTTTTAGAGACGACCCCTCCAGAGATTGTAGCTGATATTATGCATAGAGGTGTATATTTAGTTGGTGGTGGTGCACTTATCAAAGGACTGGGAAATCTCCTGACCGAATCAGTAAAAATACCCGTTCACGTTGCAGAAGATCCATTAACCGCAGTTGCCCGTGGGACAGGAATTATTTTGGAAGATCTATCAAAATACGATGAAGTATTAATTCGAAATGAAGATGAACTACCGCCTACAAAATAACAAAGCAAGCTTCTTGTCCAAACCTATTGTAACTTCAATAGTAATTCTCGTTATAGCGGGCTTTTTTTATTTTTTTATGCCTAATTTTATTAGTGAAACCGTCTACAAGTTTGCAAGACCAATTTGGAATGTAAAGGAATACGTGATGTATAAAGTTACAAATTTTTGGCCACTTTTCACAGACAAGGAAAAATTAATTGCTGATAATCTTAAATTAAAAAGTGATTTAGAATATGCTCAGACCGACTTGTCTATTCTTGAATATTACAGAAAGGAGAATGAGGACTTAAAGAAAACTCTAGGCAGAACCGACGGCACGAAGAGGATTCCGGCGACAGTTCTTACTAAACCTAATTTTTCCGTGTACGACACTTTAGTGATAGACCTTGGGGAAAATAACGGAATAAAAAAGGGTGATCTCGTGGCGGTAGGTGATTTTGTAATAGGAGAGATAAGAGAGACATACTCAAACTATTCGAAGGCCGTTCTTTTTTCATCACCAGGAGAAATAAACAGAGTAATCATAGCTGACGGAATATCGGCCGACGCGATTGGTAGGGGAGGAGGAAATTTTGTCGCAAAATTGCCAAAGGAAATTTCTGTAAACATCGATGATCTAGTCCAAATGAATTCACCGTCACCAAAAGCATTCGGCAAGGTTGAGAGTATAGAACTCACTGAAACCAGTTCATTCCAGTTTATTTTATTTAAATTACCATTCAATATGTACCAAATAAATAAAGTAGAGGTTATTAAAAATTGATAATGTCAAAAAAAAGAGCAGTAGCAGATATCTTGATTTTACTTTCGGTATTCATTTTCCCTTGGTGGGTTACTTTTATTGTTGCAACAATTTGTCTGTTTATTTTTAAAAACTTCTATGAAATATTTGTATTTGGAATATTGATTGATATTTTATACGGAATTCCAATCAGGAGACTACCAATCCCAGTTTTTTACACGTTACTAGCAACAATCGAATATATAGTTGTAGCGCCATTGTACTTAAAACTTAAATTCAACTAGTAAGCTCATGTTCAAGCGAAGGCCTAATTTTCTTAAAAAAAATTTGTGGAAAAAAAATCGAAATCAAGAAATTGACCCCGATGAAATTTTTCTTGATTCAAAAAATCTACCCGATTTCGATCAAAGTCAGTTCGAGGGCAGGCTTGAGAAGCCATTGTCCCGAAACACCGTTATAATTTGTGGAACATTTTTTTTTATTATTCTTTCAATTTTCATTTTCAAGATATTCCTTCTTCAAGTAAAGCAAGGAAAAATATATGCAGAGAAAAGTATTGCAAACAGTCTCCGTCAAACCGTTATCTTTCCTGAACGTGGAGTGATATATGACCGAAACAAAGTATTACTAGCATCAAACATTTACGACTCAAAAAGTCCGGATTTTACACACAGAAGCTATATTAATATTCCTGGCCTTGCACATATTCTAGGTTACGTAAGATACCCAGCAAAAGATAGATCTGGCTTTTATTATCAAGATAGTTACGATGGGGTCGACGGTGTGGAAAAAACTTACAACAATGTCTTGTCCGGCAAAACAGGCCTAAAAATTGTTGAGACAAACGCTTTTGGTGAAGTTGAAACGGAGAGTGTCCTCGAACCACCCCAAGACGGGCAAAGCATTACTCTTTCAATTGACTCTCGAGTTCAAGAGAAATTTTACAATCTGATCAAGAAGACTGCAAAAGACATCGGCTTTGGTGGAGGTGCAGGTATTTTAATTGATACAAGAACAGGTGAAATTATCGCTTCGGTAAGTTATCCAGAATACGATTCCAATATCATGTCGGACAAGTCAAATTCTGCCGCCATTCGTTCATTTTTAAATGACCCGCAAAAGCCTTTTCTTGATAGGAACACAGATGGTTTATATACACCAGGATCGATTGTAAAACCATTTGTTGCATTGGCAGCCCTGAAAGAAGGAGTAATTGACCCGAAAACTGAAATTTTAAGTACCGGTTCAATATCAATTCAAAATCCCTACGACCCAAAAAGGAAAACTGTTTTTAACGACTGGAGAGCACAAGGTTGGGTTGACATGAGGCAAGCTCTTGCGGTTTCATCTGACGTATATTTTTATGAAATCGGCGGCGGTTTTGAAGGCCAAAAGGGGCTGGGTATTCAAAACATTGAGAAATATATGAGACTTTTCGGCTTTGGTGGGACAGTTTCAAACAATTCATTATTGGGGAAAAAAGGATCAATTCCTAGTCCCGAGTGGAAGGAGAGAAATTTTCCAGGTGATTCTTGGAGAATCGGCGACACATACAACACTTCCATTGGTCAATATGGTTTTCAAGTAACTCCGATGCAGATGGCGAGAGCAATCTCTAGCGTGGCGAACAATGGAATATTACTTAATCCGACAATTATGCAAACATCAGAAACTGAAGCACTTTCTCAAAGTATCAGACTACCATTTACCAAGGAACAATTTGATGTAATCCGTGACGGTATGAGACAAGGAGTAATAATGGGTACGGCAAAAGGATTAAATATTCCTCAGATTTCCATAGCGGCAAAAACAGGTACTGCCGAATTAGGTTCTTCAAAAAAATACGTTAACTCCTGGGTTGAGGGTTTTTTGCCTAGTGAAAAACCAACTCTTGCCTTCGTTGGACTAATGGAAAGGGGACCTTACACAAATTCAATCGGCGCCCTCTATGTGATGAGAGGACTTATTGAATGGATGGCTTCAACCACACCAGAATATATTAAGTAAAAAAATAAATCTAAGGTTTGTGTTAATTTAAACAATAATTGACTCTACACTAAAAATTGCATATAATTCACAATTATTGCCATTAAACAAGCTAATTATATGGATGAAAAAGCCGAATACTTAACAAAAGAGAAATTTGAAGAGCTCTCAAAGGAACTTGAAGAACTTCGAACAACTAAACGCAAGGAAGTGGCCGAAAGTCTCGAATATGCGAAATCTTTAGGTGACCTATCAGAAAATGCCGAATATCACGAAGCTCGTGAAATGCAAGCAAACATCGAAGACAGAATTGCCAAACTTGAAGCAATGCTCAAGTCAGCAGTGATAATGTCGAATACACACAGTGAAGTTATCGGCATAGGAACCACAGTAAATCTACAAAAAGTGAAAGATGGTTCTTCTGTTAAATATAAAATTGTCGGCTCCGAGGAATCTAATCCAGCTGATTCAAAGTTATCTATACACTCACCACTTGGATCTTCTCTCATAGGAAAAAAGAAGGGTGATCTCCTTAAAGTTACTACTCCTGGTGGAATTATTGATTATAAAGTTATTAGTATCGAATAAATAGTTACGCAGGATATCTTGGAAAAATATTAATAACAGTGATTTTATACATAATCTTGTACATTAAATAATTTCCTTCTCAAATTTTTTATGGCCTCCATTGAAGAAATTCGAAACAACAGACTGATTAAACTAAACGCACTCAAAGAAGCGGGAATCAACCCATACCCAACAAAAACAAATCGTAGTTGCGACCTGAAGGATGCAACTGAAAAATTCGAAAAATTATCTAAAAATAGCAACGTATTTTTGGCTGGAAGAATAATGTCACTTAGACCACAAGGAGGTTTAATTTTTATGACACTAGACGATGGGAGTGGAAGATTTCAAGGACTCCTGAAAAGCGACGAGATTTCAGAAACTGTATTTAATTTATTTTTATCCAACGTTGACATTGGCGACTTTATCGAGATTGAAGGCTCTCTTTTTGTTACAAAACGCAGTGAGAAAACTCTGCAAATAAAAGCTTGGAAAATGCTTTCAAAAAGTCTTCGTCCTCTACCAGAAAAATGGCACGGTCTACAAGATATCGAAGAACGATTTAGACACCGTTACCTTGACACACTAATGTCTCCTGAGGTTAAGGAGCGTTTTGTATTACGCTCGATACTCGTAAGCGAAATACGAGAATTTTATAATGACGCAGGCTATATTGAAGTAGAGACTCCTCGATTACAGACCTTGGCCGGGGGTGCTACTGCCTTGCCGTTTACTACTCATCACAATGCTTTAGACATTGATTTTCATCTTACAATTGCGCAAGAGCTTTATTTGAAGCAATTGCTTGTTGGAGGCTTTACCAAAGTATATGAAATTGGAAGAAAATTCCGAAACGAGGGTATTGATACGACGCACAATCCTGAATTTACTATGCTTGAATCACAAGATGCTTACGCGGATGCACATTCGCAAAGAGAATTCATTCAGAAGCTTTTTAAACACATTGTTAAAACCCTTTTCAAGAAAAATATTATTATTTACAACGGTCAAACGATTGATTTTGGTAGTGATTTTCAAGTAATAACCTTCTACGATCTTCTGAAAAGGCATGCTCTCATTTCAAACCCCGAAGAAATCAGCAGGGAAGAGTTGTTGCTAGTAGCAAGTCAGTTTGGAGTTACAACAGACGCTTCGGAAGCAATGGACAAAATATTGGACAACATTTACAAGAAGGCTTGCAGACCAAAATTAATTCAACCCACGTTCATCATTGACTACCCTTTAAGTTTTAATCCGTTTGCCAAACGAAAGGAGGATAATCCCAAATTAATTGACCGCTTCCAACTAGTAATTGGTGGAATTGAGATAGTAAATGCATTTTCCGAGCTTAACAACCCAATCGACCAAAAAGAAAGGTACCAGGAGCAAGATAAAAAAAGAGCTGGAGGAGAGCAGGACATTTCTCCATCAGACGCTGCTTATCTTGAGGCTATGGAGTACGGTATGCCACCAAACGGTGGTATTGGTATTGGTATTGACCGTTTTACCATGCTTTTGACTGATACGAAAAACATCAAAGAAGTCATCTTATTCCCTACACTCCGGCCGGTAGGAGTGGTTTCAAAATCGAAAGAGGGGAGCATCGCCGTCGCACTCATTAATAGTGGAGCTAAGCTCGCGTCGTGGCAGGAGCTTAACACCGTCGCGCATCTGACCGCCGCACTTGGCGGGCGTGTAGGCAAAAGCCTCTTCTATCAGGATGAGATTCGCACCAAGGACAACGAGGCGATAAAGCTAAACATCCGGCACGCAATCATGATTAAGGAGGCGCATAAAAGCGCTGAGCTTCGAGCGCTTTCAGTTCTCGCAAAGGGGAAGGGGCTAGAGGTCTGCGAGTTTACACGCGAGATGCTTGAGACGACCAATGACAAAAAAGTAATCGAGGCGACCAAACAAAAAAACGGAGAAGATGTGGAGTACCTCGGCGTACTTGTCTTTGGTCCGCGAGGAGAAGTTGAGGATCTGACCAAGCAGTTTAAACTGCATAGCTAGATTGTTTTGTATGTTTTTAAAAACCCCCGATCCTCAACCGCGAATCGGGGGTTTTTCATATCCTTGACATTAATCCAAATTAATGTTAACCTTTTTTACGTAAAGGAGCGGTTGTTACACCGCTAAGTGTTCGTTGAAAACTTGAACAAAGGAATATCTTGAACTCGTTACAAACAGTCATCGCAATGGTGACATTCTATAAAACGCCGGGCGAACTCCGGCATAGGCTTGCCTTGCAAACCATTGGCATGGCGAAGCAGGCAGATTACCCAGTCATAATCGTCGATGGATCGCCCGATCCTTCAATCGCAGAATCCTTCAGAGACGCTGGAGCGGTTGTGTTTCCGCAGTTGCATCGCGGCATGGGACCGGCACGAAGGCAGGCATTTTTCCACGCAAATGAGCATGCCATCAGATACGGTTATGAGCTGATTTTTACGACCGAGCCGGAAAAGCCAATCGTTCCATTTATACCTCAAATTGTCGCTCCGATTGATGGTAAAGAGGTATTCGTTTCAATTCCATTCCGATCCGAGAAAAGTTGGAAGACATGGCCGGCGTTTCAAGCAGCTTCGGAAAAGCGAGCAAACGCGGTCTATGCCGATGCCATGGGGCTAGAGGGATTTGATCCCATGATGGGCCCCGTGGCGTGGCATATTCAGGTCGCGGGTGGCTTCATGAGCTTTAATCCGAAAGTGTTCGGAGTGCCGGACACCTATATCCACCACTACGTCCCCCCGATGCTCATGGCTGTGACTGGCAAAATGCCGGCCTCGGTTACGGTGGACATGGTGTATCCACCTGAACAAGCCGCGGCCGAAGGGGTCGATAACGATGAAATTCGTCAAAAACGTGCGGTACAGTTGGAGTCACTTTCGGGGGCGTACAGGACACTCGGACAAAAGCTTGGCCTCTCCTAATTTGTGAAGAGCTGAAAATTGTCCAAAGTCCCAGGAGAATTCCCAGAAGAGATGAACTCCTTTAGTCGTAATAATGGTCACATATATCGGTTTCAAACAGGCAGTCATCCACGAGCGGATGACTGCCTATTTTTGTATGCCAAATTGCTTAATTTTTAAAAGTATATGCTGAGACAAGCAAAGGAAAGGAGGTCTACATGACTTCACCAAGGAGAATTCGTCATTTATGAATTATCGGCACTGCCGCCCGCCTCCCTGGAGCGAGATTTATATATTACAAAACCACCTCAAGATATCGTCTATTTTGAGGCGGTTTGACGATGTTACTTATCCACAGGGCAAAAGGTATCATTGTGGTATGAAGTGTTATAAAATACTATATAAGTGGGATAAGGTGGGATAGGGTAAAAATTACAAATAACTACAAACTTACAAATGAAAATTCAAAAAAGAATCTACAAGGTTTGTTATAAGGGAAAACAATTTCCTTTTTCTTTGCATACCAGCACAGACATCCGCTCCCGCGAAAAAGTTTTAGTGCCTAAGAATGTTCCGGTTTCGTCATCTTACTTTAATCTTAAATCTTGAATCCATTTCATGCTCATCGGCGAATACACACACACCATAGACGACAAAAACCGACTTTCATTGCCGGCAAAATTTAGGCAAGAAATGGGTAAGAAAATTGTCCTGACGAGAGGATTAGACAAATGTGTGTCGGTATTTACATTAAAGGAGTGGCACAAAATAGCGGATAAACTTTCTGATTCAAGCATGCTTCAAGCTGACAGTCGAAGTTTTAACAGATTTATGTTCGGTGGCGCAGTAGAAACAGAAGTAGATTCAATAGGGCGAATACTTGTTCCTGATTTTTTGAAAGAGTGGGGTGGATTGTCTACAAAAGTAGCGGTAATCGGAGTCCAAAGTAGAGTAGAAATATGGAATGAGAAGTCCTGGGCTACACACAAAGAAACGATTGAGAAACAGGCTGACACTTTGGCAGAGAAGCTAGGACAAATCGGTGTGCTTTGAAATATATGACCCATACAAGCGTTCTTTTAAATGAAGTTATAAGTGGATTAGACATCAAACCTGATGAAGTTTGCCTTGATGGGACAATAAACGGTGGGGGACACAGCGAAGCTATGCTGAGACAACTTGGTAGCAATGGAATAATTGTCGGCTTAGATCTGGACGGAAAGGCATTGGAAAAGGCTAAAGTCAGACTTTCTGGTGGAAAGGCTCAAGTGATTCTAAAGCAAATTAGTTTCCGCAATTTGGATACTGCACTCATCGACAGCGAAATTAAATCAGTCAATAAAATAATTCTGGATTTAGGTCTAAGTTCTAATCAATTTGAGGAATCGGGAAGGGGATTTTCATTCCAAAAAGACGAGCCTCTTCTCATGACTTTCAATAACAATCCAAAGGGCGAAGAACTAACAGCGAGGAAAATTGTAAATGAATGGGACGAGGAAAATATAGCTCAAATAATCGAAAGTTACGGTGAAGAGAGATTCGCAAAGAAAATCGCCCACGCCATAGTCTTCACAAGAGGTAAATCTGAAATCAAAACGACGACGGACTTGGTAAAAATAATAAAAGAGGCAGTTCCAAAAAAATATCAAACCGGAAGAATTCATCCTGCAACCAAAACATTTCAAGCTTTAAGAATTACTGTGAACGATGAGATTGGTGCACTGAAAGACGGTTTGGTAAGGGGTTTCAAATCATTATCGGATAAGGGAAGAATGGCAATAATTTCATTTCATAGTATCGAGGATCGCATCGTAAAAAGATACTTTAAGGAACTCTCAATAGAGAAGCAAGGAAAATTAATTACAAAAAAACCAATTACACCAACACAGGAAGAGGAAAACATGAATCCACGATCACGCAGTGCAAAACTTAGAATCATAGAAAAAATATCAAAATAATATGACTGAAAGAATAAAAAATGAAATAGGTAATCAAAAGAATGCATTCTGGTTTTTAGTCATAGCTATAGTTGTTTTTCTTGGTCTATATTTTTACTTTTTTGGACACACCATTTACAGCGTAGTTGAGAGACAGACTGTTGAAAGAAGGATAATTGCTATAGAAAGTGGGGCGGAAGAGATGGAGATGAATTACTTGAGCGAAAAATCTAAAATCACACTAGACCTTGCTAAATCAAAAGGCTTTACAAAAATCACCTTAACACCAAAGTACATCTCCAGAACACCCACAGGAAAGAGCCTGACATTAAATAACTAGGTCGGCAGAGAAAGACAAATCAAGCTCTATACAACTAATTATTTTCAATGAAGCAATCTTCCGTAAATCGCATACGATTTATCGCATTCTGCGTAATTTTAATTGTTGCGATTTTGATTTTAAAATTGTATATGCTTCAAATCGTCTCGGGGGATGATTTTAGATTGAAGGCGGAAAGGCAATACCTTCAACCAAGTGGTAATGTATTCGACAGAGGTTCCATATTTTTTCAAACAAAGGACAACAATTTAATTGGTGCAGCCATTTTAAAAACAGGTTTTACTTTAGGTATTAATCCTAAGGCAATGATAGATCCAGAGAAGACTTACACAAAATTGAACGCAATTTTCCCGATTGAAAAAAAGAGCTTTATGGATAAGGCAAGTCAAAAGGAACTTCTATATTCAATTATTGCAAAAAAAGTGGACGAGGTACCCGCTCAGAAAATACAAGCCTTAAAGCTAACTGGTGTTTTAGTATATAAAGATAGATATAGATTTTATCCATCTGGCGACTTGTCCGCAAACGCAATAGGACTAACCGGCTTCAAAGGAGACGTTCTTGCGGGCCGATATGGACTTGAAAGCTATTATAATGATGTTCTAACACGAAATACAGGTAGTCTGTATAAAAACTTCTTTGCTGAAATTTTCTCAAATCTTGAAAAAACTGTAGACAATAAATCAAAATTTGAGGGTGATATTGAAACTATTATTGAGCCGACAGTAGAAGCGTTTCTTGAAAAAGAACTTGCAGACATTCAAAAGAAATGGTCCTCAACTTCTACGGGTGGAATAATCATGGACCCAATGACAGGCGAAATATACGCCTTAGGAAATTTTCCAACATTCAATCCAAACGCTCTTCAGAATGAAAAAAATCCTGGAATCTTCTCCAGCCCGATAGTTGAGAACGTTTACGAAATGGGATCCATCATTAAACCGCTTACCATGGCTGCTGGCATAGACTCGGGGACGGTAACCGCCTCAACAACCTATAATGACAAGGGTACACTTACTCTAAATGGATCAAAATTTTCAAATTTTGATGGCAAGGCTCGTGGAGTCGTAAACATGCAAGAAGTCCTGAATCAATCACTAAACACTGGCGTTGCCTTCGTAGCTGGAAAAATGGGAAACGAATTATTCTCTGATTATTTCAAAAAATTTGGACTAGGTGAAGAGACCGGAATTGACATGCCGAATGAGACTCCTGGACTCATCGACAACCTAAACAGTCCGCGAGACATAGAATACGCAACTGCATCATTCGGTCAAGGTATCGCCATGAGTCCCATAAGCACTCTTCGAGCATTATCCGCTCTTTCAAATGGTGGTTACCTTGTCACACCACACTTGGTAAAGAAAATTGATTACAAAATTGGTGTAAGTAAAAAAATTACTTACGAAAAAGGAAGCCAAGTTATCAAACCTTCTACATCAGCGGAAATTTCGAGAATGCTTGTAACGGTCGTTGACAAAGCACTACTAGGGGGCACAATGAAGATTACTAACTACAGCGTTGCAGCCAAAACAGGCACAGCTCAAATTGCTAAACCGGGAGGTGGTGGTTATTATAGTGATAAATACCTTCATTCGTTTTTTGGATATTTTCCGGCTTATAAACCACGATTTATTATCTTCCTTTACACAATTGAACCAAAGGGGGTAGGGGGAGATTTCGCTTCACACACTCTCACTTCTCCATTTATGAATATAGTAAAGTTTTTGATTAACTATTATAAAATTCCGCCAGATAGATAATTTGTCAACCGTAAACGCCAAATCATAGATCTAAAAATATGCTTAAGAAATTCCTCAAATCATTAATAGTTACAATCATTACCTTTGAAGCTAGGATAGTGCTTTCAAAGTACAAACCAAAAATAATTGCCATAACAGGAAGCGTAGGAAAGACATCAACAAAGGATGCCGTTGCGACAGTGCTTTCAAAACGATTCGTGATACGCAAGAGTAACAAAAGTTTTAATAGTGAACTCGGAGTACCCCTAACCATCCTTGGACTGCCGAACGGTTGGAGCAATCCCTTCATTTGGCTCAAAATCATCTTCCAGGGCCTTTTCTTGTGTCTTCCTAACTCCTTTCAACTTAGAACTTTCAACTACCCTTTATGGCTAATTCTTGAAATTGGTGCCGACAGACCAGGGGATATAGAAAAAATTTGTAAATGGCTTAAACCTGATATCACAATTATCACTCATTTTGGAAAAGTTCCTGCCCACGTCGAATTCTTCAGTTCTCAAAAAGAGTTAATAAGGGAAAAGAGTTTTTTGGTTAAAGCGCTAAAGGAATCCGGAATTTTAATTTTAAACAACGATGATGAAGATGTACGATCACTTAAAGATCTACGAAGAGATTGCCGAGTCCTCACAATTAGTATCAATCATGAATCGGACTATCAAGCGTCAAACATTGAGACTACATGTGTAGAACAAAACGGATTTCAAGTACCAATCGGTATTTCTTTTAGAGTAAATTATGCCGGCAATTCTGTGCCGATATATATTAATGGTGGTTTAGGTAAACAACATATATATCCGGTGCTTTTTGCTCTTTCTCTCGGAAATAGTCTTGGTCTAAACATGGTAGAAATGGCTAACGGTATTTCCGAACACAAAACTCCTCCGGGAAGAATGAAAATTGTTGACGGCATTAAAGCTTCAACAATAATTGACGACACCTACAACGCTTCACCAATTGCAATGACAGAGGCGCTACGCACTTTGAAAGAGTTAAAAACTCTAGGCAAAAAAATTGCCGTACTTGGAGATATGCTTGAACTTGGCAAGCATTCAGAGAGTGAACATATAAAAATCGGCAAAGAGGCTAGGGCTTCCTGTGACATATTAATAACTGTCGGCATTAGGGGCAGAGATATTGCAAAAGGAGCACAAGACAACGGAATGGACGAGAAATTTATTTTTCAATTTGATACTTCGGAAGAAGCAGCGATTCCCGTCAAAGATTTAATTCAATTAGGAGACATTCTATTAGTAAAAGCTTCTCAAGGTATCCGAATGGAAAAAATCGTTGAAGAAATCATGGCTAAACCAGAAATGAAAGGAGAGTTGTTGGTGAGACAAGAACCTGAGTGGTCGGATAGATAAAATTAGTTAAATTTCAATCCAGTATTTGTCTCAATTTCGCTCTTAAATTCTTCTATATTTTTTTGTGAGCAATTTGGAACGTAAGAACCATTTAATCCATTCATTGAAACATTAATGGGAACATTTCGTGAATTCAAATTATGATATAGCTCATAGACAGCGTACCGATCAATTTCGGTAATACGCCCTTTATAATTATAGGGTACGCCCGAATCGATTCCAACAATTTGAATTACAAAAGATAGTCCACACGTTTTCCCTCGACCAGGACGACCACCACTACCCTCAACATAAGCATCAAAATTTACAGATGAAACTGAAGAGATTAATAAACTATGGTTCTGAAATAATGGACTAGAATATAGTATATTATTTTCACTAAACGCGAAATATCCAGTCATAGAAAACGCGAGCCAAATAATCGAAACAAAAAAGCAGCCTGTTGGAAACACTACCAAAAAAGAACGACGATCATTATTGTATTTACACTCAAATTTACCCACAAAGTACCACCAAATTGATCCAAAAAAAACAATAGTTCCTGTAGCCCAACACCAGACTGAAGAATCGGTTGATATAATTAATTTTATCGCTTCATTATGAATCGATTTAACAAAAAAAGAAATCAACCACACATGAGCCTCAATAGCATGAAAATAAATAACTAAAGCCAAGAAAGGTACTCCAAAAAGAACATAGTATAAAAATCTGATCGGAATATTTTCACTTTTACTTTTCATAAAAAAATTATACAACAGAAATAACTTTGGTACCAATCATTCCTACTCATAAGCAATGTCACTTCAACGATGTTTACAACCTTCGAAACAGCAGGGTCTGCGCATTCCGCTCTTAAGTTTTGAAAGCGCTTTTTTTATATGAACATTCCTTGTTTCCGCTTTCTTTCCGGAAGTAACCCAACATATCCACTCGTTACGGGCGAGGGGAGTAATATCTTCCCACAACGATAGTGCTGTTGATGCTACAGCAATTGCTTTTT
Source organism: Candidatus Tayloriibacteriota bacterium (assembly GCA_009695005.1). Classification (GTDB taxonomy): domain Bacteria; phylum Patescibacteriota; class Minisyncoccia; order Phycocordibacterales; family SIBU01; genus SIBU01. Next base: position 1,493 of record SIBU01000009.1, on the reverse strand, counting down.
GAAAATCTTCCGTCAATTTATGCACAGTACCTCCTGAAAGTTCCTTTGTGGTCATATGTCAATCATAACAAATTTTAAGATCTAATTCGTGGTTAGACTCCTCACAGTACATCGGCTTGACACTGTTGCTTACTGGGTAAAGTATTTCAATTTTATGCTTTAGCATCAAACCTATTAGTTAGTAAGGCAAATTCTAGATAGCTAATTTTTCCGACAATTAAACTTGATATTGCTTAAATATAGAATAAGAACAATTTTTCAACAAAAAAAGCGGTGTACATCCTTGGATTATACACCGCTTTGATCTACTTTATTGATCAAGTATCGCACTTACTGAGAATCAAACTTTGAATGAATGCCTCATCGATATTGAGATGGTCCGACATCCTGAGAAGCTCATCCGCCCCCATTTCCAAACACATGCCCTTCCACTTTTCTCTGAAAGAATGGGCCACAGGCTGGAGTCCAATACTGGATGCACTTCTGAACTGAGTCACCACTTGGCTGAGACTCTTCGCCCTGTAGGACATATGATACAAAGCGAAGATTTTCGCATCTCTGTCCAAACTGTGTGCAAACACCCTCTCCCATGCGTTGAAGCTATTGGCTTTACACATGAGTTTCCCCAAGAGAATCGGGCGAATGTCCTTATTGAAGTTTGTCATGCTCTCTTGGGGTGTTGAGCCGACAAGAGAACGTATTTTTTGTCGTACATGTTCAAACATTCCAAGAACATTCTCAATTTCACTCACAGACAGAGGACTCTCAAAAATGAGAGAAAGAATGTTAACATTTTGCAGAAATGTATCCTGCCATTCCACGGTTTTAGCCGCATGTTTTAGTTCAGTATATTCCAAACACCAGAACATCAAAGCAGAAATGGTGCTCGAATCTTCATTGTGGGGAAGGACCTCGCAATCTTGAAGCGCTCGCTGGAAGATCCTCTGAATCTGCGGAGCTAACAGCTTATCGTGAAATGGTCCCGGAACATCGAAACGGCGTAGATGAATCCATTTATCACCCACGTCTCTTAAGCTCAAAAGATAATGAGCCTCGTAAATATCAAGGACCGTCGGAATGAATGTTGGTTCATTTCTTGCAACAAGCCATAGATATTGAAAATAGTCATACGCGCGCTCCTTTCCAGGAATCGGCATATAATCCCCCGGCAACACACCGTTTGTCTTCCAGTATTGATGAACATAGAGGGCTAATCCTTCAGCATTAAGTACAACCTCGCGTCCCTCCAAAGGATGAGAATTTGTGCGACCAGTTAGTTTAAGACGGACGGACTGCCAATATTCAATTTTTGTCATAGTTCCTTTCAACTAATTGACCATCTGCGACTCGACGGTAGATGTTTTAATGTCAATTCTTAAAGAAGAATGCCTTAAACCTAAGAATATGTCAAGTAGTATCTGTCTACCCGATTATACATAACAAAAACGCAGAATGAGGGGTGTAATTTCTGGGTCAGACCACTAACAGATTCT
>SIBU01000008.1 GCA_009695005.1 Candidatus Tayloriibacteriota bacterium | reverse complement strand
AGGTTTAATTCGCACCGAAGGTAAGGAATATGTCGTCAAGGATGGCGAAGTAATTGAATTCAAAATCTAGACGGAACCAAGATCTGACATAAAAAAACCATTCTCCACGGCAAAGTGGAAAATGGTAGTAAGAGGTAATCTATCGAAAAGCGATTGATTTGGGAGGCTTAAAACCCTCCCTTTCGACAAATTCGCCTAGCGAAAAAGAAATCCGCTCTACATCGGCAATCGAGAATGAAATCGACGGAAGTTTAGTTGTACACCCTCCGGAGATGCAAACTTCCCTGTTTTCTAGTGTGAGAGACCTTAGGTCCTCAGCCCAAACCATGCGAACATCTTTTGGAGAGAAGCCGTGCCTCTCTTCATTTCTACACATTCGCATTATCTGGACCGGAAGTGCCCTAGGGCTTTTCGGATATATTCTGTAATCCACAGGTTGACCGACAATCGTCACTTGACCGGCTGTTACTTGTCCATTCATATATAATTAATTTGGAGGCCTTGTGTTTCCACAACTAAAGTAACAAAAATTGCCTTACTTGTCAAGTTATTCACCCCTTATCTCATATTTGAATTATATTACTTGTAGTATTGTTTTACCCGGTTCAATTAAGTCATATTATGAAAATCAATCACTGATCAGACTGTTGGGTTATGCCCGCCCCTGGATTTCCAACATATATCCTAAAGCTATTAACTCAAGCATCAACTTTTTCATATAGTAAGAGACTACTAGTCTCCGTCAAGGCAATTCCTTGACATGAAGCAACATTAGAACACATGGCTTCTTCGTCAAGGCAATTCCTCGACATAACTCTGTTAATTGTAAATAAAAGTATTTAGTATAGAAAAAACGGCGTCCGAAAGGTTGCCGTTTGTACATTTAGAGGTATTTCAGTTAGATTAGTCAGCGTCGTGGACGGGTTGACCTGCATCCATCCACGAAGGTACCCCTGTTTTTTTGGTATCCGCTTCAATATCAATCATCCGAGCGAAGAATGTTCCATCCCTCAGGATGTGACTTGGACCCGCTCCGGTGTACCAGCCTACACGATTTATGATTAACTCGTGGACACGTAATTTCCTGGCAATCTTTTTTAAGAGAGGAGTTGCAGCCGTTTGAAGTGCATCACCTGAAAGGCCACTTTCCGAGCAGGCGGCACTGAGATTTTTTACAGCCCGGTCTTCCAGATTGAGGTACTGTCCAATTTGTCCGTCAATCTCAACATGCCAAGCTGGTACTCCATCAAGGTGAAGGACGAGAAGCGGGTATTTGTATCCGCATGGGTTTTTTGGGTGACAATGATCTTCCATATGTTTTTTGGGTCGCAGACGTTTTTATCCGAATACATATTGCATAAATTGCACTCCATTGTCAAAGATTGAATTATTTCAATCTTTAAACCCTTCGATCACACGAAAATAGAGAAGAAATGACAATCATGTTGCCTTTCCTATCAGGAGATGGCCTCTTCATTAAGGCAATTCCTCGACATAATGCAACATTACAACACACGACCTCTCCGTCAAGGCAATTCCTCGACATTAAGCTTGAATTTGATTATCTTGACGTTGGGAAAAATTTGTCCTATTATTCTCGCAATCACATTAGTTCTTCGTTTAACCCATAAAGGAGAAAATGCTATTTTGGATTTTATTGGTAGCTGCCATAGCAGCTCTGATTTTCGCATGGAGGGTGCTTGCGAGTACTGACGAGAGCTGTTTTGTTGGATATTTCGTTGCACTCTTAGTCTTCATAATCAGTATATTTCTCTTTTACGCAGCTTGGAGGGTATATCATAAAGTACCACACCCAATCTCGTTTATAGCATATGCATCCGTTACCACACCTAAATAGAGAGGTGTGTTTTTTATTTGAGTAAGTTCAAACAATAAATTTGATAAATCCCTGGTTTGTTATATTATCTTTCTATGAAATCTTACGACCATAAAAGGATTGAAAAAAAGTGGCAATCATATTGGGAGAAGAAGAAACTAAATGTAGCCAAGGTGAATTCGAAAAAAAAGAAGTTTTACGGACTCATCGAATTTCCTTACCCATCAGGAGATGGTTTGCATGTTGGACACATAAGAAGTAATACTGCGATGGACATTATTGCGCGTAAGCGTCGCGCGGAAGGCAACGAAGTGCTATATCCTATAGGTTGGGATGCTTTCGGGCTTCCTACAGAGAATTACGCCATTAAAACGGGTATACAGCCGGCGATTGTGACTAAAAAAAATACTGATACCTTTAGGCGACAACTTAAGGCGCTTGGCTTTTCATTTGATTGGTCAAGAGAAATAAATACAACTGATCCAGAATACTACAAATGGACTCAGTGGATTTTTCTTAAATTTTTAGAGAAAGGTTTAGCCTACAAAAAGAAAATGGCTATCAATTGGTGTCCAAAGGATAAAACCGGTCTGGCTAATGAGGAAGTAGTGGATGGTTGTTGCGAGCGTTGTGGAACTCCCGTTGAGAAAAGAGAGAAAGAGCAATGGATGCTTGCGATTACGAAATACGCAGATCGTTTAGATAGGGATTTGGATCCAAAGAGAGTACTTATCGGTACTCGTAATTCTGCAAAGGTGAAAATGATAAAGGCCTGTTTTGCCGGTGTAGTCGGTATAAGCCTTATTACTTTTGATGATATTCCCCCTGTTGACGACAGTAAGCTTGTAGAAGGGGATGATTTTCTTGAGAATGCAAAAAAGAAATCCGAATTCTATTTCAAAGCAACAGGTATACCAACTATTTCCACTGACCATATTTTGTGGATTGACAAGTGGCCGGAAAATAAAGGCTTTATGGTGCATCTTCGTAAACATGCCAATCCTTCTAGTGAAAGAGCCACAGATGAGGAGGTTGTAGTTTTTTTGAAAAACTTTCTAAAGGGAGTTGGAGGCGAGTCTAAGGCTAATTTTCATTATGGCATAGCTTATACAGACGAGAATGGAACATTTGTTAGAGAAGAAGTTCCCGCTAATTATATCTTGCAGGACAAGGTGCAAGCGAAAAGTTATTGGCCTGGTTATCCGACTGAGGCTCTTCTAAAGGATTCAAAGACCGGTGTGTTTAAAGCTGATCAAAGTGATGATGTTCGATATGTTCGCATCGCAATGATGTTTAAAAAACATTTTGTACCGAGAATGCTTGGTGATAAGACCGCAATTGATTATTTAGAAAAAATAAGAATACAGCAGAAGAATTGGATAGGTAAATCTCACGGAATTAACATTACTTATCCAATTGATGGTTTTAAAAAAACTGTAACAATTTTTACAACAAGACCAGATACAAATTTCGGCGCCACCTTTATTGCTTTGGCTCCCGACGGGGCATTTGTCAAAGAAAATTTGGAACATTTTCCGAACAAAAAGGAAGTTTCGGTTTATATTGAGCAGGTCAACAAAAGAACTGATATTGAGCGATTAGCGGAAGGGAGGAAGAAAACAGGAGTGTTTACTGGTTTGTATGCAGTGAATAGTTTGAACAATAGAAAGATGCCGATGTATGTCGCGGATTTTGTATTGGGTGGCGTAGGTACTGGAGCCTTAGTCGGTGTGCCGGGACATGATATGCGCGATTTTGAATTTGCTCAAGAAATGAAGTTGGAAATTGTTCGTGTCGTTGTCGGTCCAGATGGAGATGTATCACCAATTACCAAAAAAGAGCAAGTTCAGGAAGATACAGGAACGATGATAAACAGTGAATTTTTAAATGGGACAGATATTCATGAGGCTACTAAAAAAATAATGGAATACATGGAAGAAAAAGGTTATGGAAAAAAAATCACAACTTTCAAACTTCGTGACTGGATTTTCTCCCGTCAGCGTTATTGGGGGGAACCGATACCTGTGATTCACTGTCAAAAGTGTGGAGCAGTAGCAGTTCCTGAAAAGGATTTGCCTGTAAAATTACCAAATGTTAAAAATTATCTGCCAACTGATACCGGAGAGTCTCCACTGGCAGTCATTGAAAATTGGGTAAATGTAAAATGTCCAAAATGTAAGGGTCCTGCAAAAAGAGAAACCGATACAATGCCAAATTGGGCAGGTTCCTCTTGGTATTATCTTCGTTATGCCGATTCTAAAAATAAACGTGAGTTTGCTTCGGCTAAAGCGTTGAAGTATTGGACTCCGGTGGATTGGTACAACGGCGGAATGGAACACACAACACTGCATCTTCTATATTCGAGATTTTGGCATAAATTTCTATTTGATCTAAAACTTGTTCCAACAAGTGAGCCATATCTCAAGCGTACCTCGCATGGGCTTATTCTTGGTGAGGGTGGAGCAAAGATGTCCAAGTCTGTGGGTAATGTAGTAAATCCTGATACTCTAATCGAGCAATTTGGAGCAGATACTTTGCGTTTGTACGAAATGTTTATGGGACCTTTTGATCAACACATTGCGTGGTCTACTGAATCAATGATTGGCCCAAGAAGATTTCTCGAAAAGGTTTGGAGACTTTTTGAGAAAACTCAAAACGTAAATTCCAAATCACAAAAGAGAAAAAGGTCAAAAATTACTAATTCAAAATTAGAAACACTTTTACATAAAACTATTAAGAAAGTGGGAGATGACATAGAAGCTACGAGATTTAATACCGCAGTAAGCTCAATGATGATTCTTGCTAATGAGATGGATAAGGAAGAGGAAGTTTCAATAAAAAATTATGAAATTTTCCTTCGCTTGTTGGCCCCTTTTACTCCCCATATTACAGATGAGTTGTGGCATATGTTGTCTCATAAAAAATCAATTCACCTTGAATCTTGGCCGTCATTTGATTTATTGATCATGACATCAGCGTTTGAAAATTTGATTATTCAAATTAATGGTAAAGTTCGTGGAAGGTTATCAGTTGAAGCAGATATTTCAGAGGAAGAGGCAAAAGCTAAAATTCTTATGTTGCCCGAAATTACAAAATGGTTGGATGGAAAAGAGATTAAAAAAATTATTTATGTCAAAGGAAGAATCGTAAACATTGTGTTGTAATCCCTGCATAAATTATCACACAGTTGACAAGCAGTACATCTTATCTTAAACTCAATTAATAAGTTATTTAAATTAGAAGCTAAATATTAATAAAAACCACATTGTGGTCATGTGTCATGAATACTTTAACTTTCAATCCAAAACAAGTTAGCAAGAAACTTCTCGCAGTCCTTCCAGAAAGAGCTCGCGACGTTATAAACAGTCGTTACGGTCTCGACAAAGATTCTCACAAGATGACTCTTGAATCCATTGGAAAGAAGTACGGTATTACTCGTGAGCGTGTCAGACAAATTGAGAATTACGCCATTCATAGTATTAAACGTTCTGAAGTATATACAAAGGAAAAGCCGATCTGGACAGAATTAGAGTCGTTAATTCATAAATTAGGTGGAATAATTACTGAGGAGGATTTGCTAAGCTTTTTTTCAAAGGATAAAAGTATTCAGCATCACTTGCATTTATTGTTAGTGCTTGGTGGAACTTTCAAGCGAGAAAAAGAGGATGAGCATTTCAAGCATCATTGGCATGTAAGTGATGATTTGGCCAAGAAGGTTCATGATGCTCTTAAAAAACTATACAGAAATCTTTCTAATAAGGATTTGGTTTCAGAGTTGGACATTATTGCTACTTTTTTAAGTCACGTAGAGGATATTTCGGACGACTATAAAAAGGATAAAGAAGTAGTTAAGCGCTGGTTGGCTCTTTCAAAAATGATTGGTAAGAATCCTTTGGGCGAGTGGGGTCTAACTTCATCTCCGAATATCAGAGCAAAAGGAATGCGAGATTACGCTTTCTTGGTTATCAGACGCCATGGCAGTCCAATTCATTTTCGTGAAGTAGCCAAGTCAATTGAGAAACTGTTTGGTAAAAAGGCACATGTTGCCACTACTCACAATGAACTAATTAAAGATCAGCGCTTTGTTCTTGTTGGTCGGGGATTGTATGCTTTGGCAGAATGGGGATACATGTCAGGTGTGGTTAAAGATGTAATTCGAAAAGTTATAGAATCTAACGGTCCGCTTAACAGAGAGCAGGTAATCGATAAGGTACTAAAAGAAAGATATGTTAAGGAGAATACAATTATAGTAAACCTTCAAAATCCAAGATTTTTCAAGAAAAACAAAGAAGGTCAATATCTTATAGCCTAATCATAAAAAACTTCCAAACACTGTTTGGGAGTTTTTTGCTATAGAAAATTTTTAAAGTATACGGTATTATAGTACGTATGATTAAGGATTGGTTCTACGGTGGTCTTGAACTTTTTTACAATATTATTCAAGGCACATTACTTGAAAGTAATAATGAAAAAGTCTCGCAAATTCAACGCTGGCTTTTCATATTTAGTATTTTTGGGATGCTCTCTGCGTTCATTTTTTTTACCACCCCAGTTATCACATTTTTTAATTTTTCTCTTGTATTTAAAATTTTAAATGTCACCGCGCCAATATGGGCTCCGCTGGCACTGGGTGCAATGTTTATAGGTGGTTGGATGAGATACATTCGCACTGATTATATCAACAAGGCTGGTTCAGTACTGCTTGAAGTTAGAATCCCAAAGGAAACGATGAAATCACCTTTAGCAATGGAGCTTTTTTTTACTTCGCTTTTCCAAACCGGTTCTGCCACATATATTCAAACGTATTGGAATGGAAATGTTCGACCTTGGTTTTCGTTTGAGATTGTTTCGACAGGTGGTCAGATTAAGTTCTACATTTGGTCTTTTAAAAAATTCAGAAATTTGATTGAGTCTCAAATCTACGCTCAGTATCCTAATGTTGAAATTCATGAATCTGAGGATTATATGAGTTGGGTACCGCATGAGCCTGACCCAGTAAATATTCCAATGTGGGCTACTTATTTTAAATTTTCCAAGGCCAGTGTTTACCCCATTAAAACTTATGTGGATTATGGATTGCATGAAGATCCAAAGGAGGAATTTAAAATTGATCCTATGACATCGGTTTTGGAGTACTTAGGTTCGATGCGAAAGGGGGAGAACGTTTGGATCCAAATTTTAATTCAGGCACATCGTGGAGTAAAATTAAAGGACGGTGTGCTTTTTGCGAAAGGTGACTGGAAGGAAAAAGCAAGACACGAAATAGAAAAAATACGTGAGGAATCAGTAATGGAAAAAGAAGGGAGTGAGTTTCCCGGAATGCCGAACCCAACCAAGGGTCAGCAAAACACAATTGCTGCAATCGAGAAGAGCGTGTCGAAATTTCCGTTTGACGCTTGTATTCGAGGATGCTACATTGCAACTAAAGAGACATTTAATAATATTGGAATTACGGGTTTAATCGGTTCATTTAGACAATACAGTTCAAATGACGATCTGAATGGTTTTAAATTAGGATGGTTTACAGATTATGATTACCCTTGGCAAGATTTTCGAAGGATTAGAAGAACACGTGCTGAAAAAGAAATGATGGAAGCATTTAAGCTTAGGTCTTTTTTTCAACCTCCTTTTAAGAATTTCGAACAGGTACCAATTATTCTAAACACAGAGGAGTTAGCAACAATATTTCATTTCCCAGGCAGTGTTGCGGCTACGCCATCACTTGAGCGTATTGCATCAAAGCGATCGCAGGCTCCATCCAATTTGCCAATTTAACATCCACAATGTCATCTTTGGATTCAAATAAACCTCTACCTGTATTTGTGGGCAAACTCGGCGACAAAAAACGCACGATAGTCCTTTGGATCGTAGCTTTTTTCAGTTTTTTATTTCTTTTCCTCACCTTCTATCGTATGTATGTAGAGTCACCGAAAACCTTTCCGGTCAAAACTATTGTTCCCGTAATTGGAAATGCGGGGCTTAATGGCATAGCGAATTCTCTTTATGTCCAGCATGTTATAAGTTCACCGTTTGTTTTTAGGGGTATCGTTATAATTATGCACGGTGAGCGAAGTGTGATGGCGGGCGATTATTTTTTTGAAAAACCAGCCAATGTTTTCGAAGTAGCATCAAGATTGAGCGCTGGAATTTTTGGTTTAACACCAGTAAAAATAACTTTTCCGGAAGGTTCAACTTCAAGACAAATGTCAGTTCTTTTAGAAAATCAGTTGTTTGATTTCAATGCAAATGAATTTCTTGAAATGACAAAGACCATGGAGGGCTATCTTTTTCCTGACACTTATCAATTTTCCCCCAATGCCAAAGTACCTGAAGTTGTTGATATATTTAAGAAGAATTTTGACCAAAAAGTAGCATCAATCGACACAAGTATAAAAAGTTTTAAAAAACCGCTTAAAGATATCGTAATTATGGCTTCGATACTCGAAGCAGAAGCGAGGACAACCGAAACGCGGAAAGTAATTTCTGGTATTTTATGGAAAAGGTTGGAAATCGGAATGCCACTTCAGGTTGATGCTCCTTTTCAATACATAATTGGTAAAAATACATTTCAGCTCACTCTAAATGATTTGAAATTTGATTCTCCATACAACACTTATAAATATAAAGGTTTACCTCCTACTGGGATTGGCAATGCGGGATTGGATTCGTTGCTTTCCGCTGTTACGCCAACAAAATCATCTTATTTATTCTATTTGTCAGATATTCATGGAGATATGCATTACGCAAAAACTTTTGAGGAGCATGTGTCTAATAAAGAGAAGTATTTGAAGTAGTATTTGCTAAATTACTTCAAGATAATAAAAAACCGAGCGTTAAAGCTCGGCAAGGCACTTTTTATAATACTATCTTTTCATTCGTGGTTTCCCAACCACAACGGCGTGAACGGTTGCATTTTTGCTATCGTCCACATGAGAACTAAAATGTAGAATCTCCCATCCTTTCGACAGGTACTCGTTTACAAGTTCAGTACCGGTAGGACCAAGGTAGGCTCGAGTTGTGATGTCTGAGCCATCGCGTGTTGATGGCAGTTCACATGCTTTTAGAACAAAAAACGGCAGAACCTCAATTTTCGAAAAACTTTCAGTTTTCATTATTTTTGGTATATTTTGACCTTTGATAAAATAGCATGCGTATGGTAGCATGTCAATACTTATGAGCAAAATAGTATTTGTCGGCATGTCTGGTGGCGTAGATTCCTCGGTTTCTGCGGCACTCCTCCAGGAACAGGGTTTTAACGTGACTGGGGTATTTATCAAGGTTTGGCAACCTGATTGGATTGAATGTACATGGAAAGAAGACAGGCTCGATGCCATGAGAGTGTGCGCAAAGCTCGGTATTCCCTTCATGACGCTTGATTTGAGTAAAGAATACAAGTGTGAGGTTGTTGATTACATGATAAATGAGTACAAAATAGGAAGGACACCTAATCCGGATGTAATGTGTAACAAATATGTAAAGTTTGGTGGTTTCTATAAGTTCGCGCGACAAAATGGTGCTGACTTTGTAGCCACTGGTCATTACGCGCGAATAGTCGAATATTTAAAGTTGGAGGCTGAGAGCCCAAAAACTAAAATCTTAAATACTAAATCTTACAACCTGCTAGCGGGTTTTGACCCGCAAAAAGATCAAAGTTATTTTTTATGGACTCTAACACAAGAACAACTAGCGCATACTCTTTTTCCAGTTGGACATTTAGAGAAATCCGAAGTGAGAAAATTGGCCAAAAAGTTTGGTTTGGTGACCGCAGAAAAAAAGGATAGTCAGGGATTGTGCTTCTTGGGTAAGATAGATGTGAAGGAGTTCCTAAAACAGTTTATCAAGCCAAAAAAGGGGAAAGTGTTGAATGAGGGTGGAGAAGTTATTGGTAGTCATGACGGAGCGATGTATTTCACTCTCGGTGAGAGGCACGGTTTTCTCACGTCGAGGTCTGACTCTAAGTCTGGAAAGAGGTCAGACTTAGATGCGAATGCTAAACCGTATTATGTGGTAGCTAAGGATATCAAAAAAAACACACTAACTGTTTCTCATGACCCAAAGACAAGTATTGGAGAGAACTCCAAAAAAGTTTTCGAACTGAAGGATGTAAATTGGATTACCCGCGTTCCGTCAGACGGAACGCGGGTCCTCGCCCGTCTCCGTTATCGTCAGCTATTGCAAATGGTAAGAATCAGAAATCAGAAATCACGAATCCTCATCGAGTTTGATGAAGCACAGATTGGAGGAGCGTCAGGGCAGTCAATTGTTTTTTATGAAAGAGAGGTGTGTTTGGGGGGAGGGGTGATTCATGCCACTTGACATTGTTGAATGTTTGGCATATAAAATACATAGTTCATCTGGACAAATCGATATAAAACAATGAAGTATAGCCCGCCCCCGAAGGTGAGTGTCACCCCGAAAGTGATAATGCTATGGGACCGATCCCCATTGGTGTATTGACTACAGCTGGACAGATAGGAGTTGTTTGATATGAAAATTAGAGGTATTAGGGTCGACGAACTAAGCAAATCAGGCTTTGCGCCGGTTGTAACGTTTTTACTATCGCTATGGGTCGGTCCCCCAACTAACAAAAAAGGACTGCTTAGCAACATTGGTATTGTCGAATATTTGTTGTCGTTTTCTTTTCTGCTAGCGTATTTCTCAGCGTTATTTAGCAAGTTCTACTCAGACGCTTACACTTACTGGGGTAACGGTTGGTTTAGCCTTCTGGACCTTTCTTTCAAAGGGTCCATAGCATTGTCGGTCATATCGTTTACATCGGCATTTTTTTTTGACCTGATTGAGTTTACTCCTGTCCGGAGATTCACAGCGGACGTGAACAGATTGGATGAAATGCTTAAGGCGTGGGGTTTGAAAACTGGTATTGTTGAGTTACCCTACGAATATAGCAGAGCATTACCGTTTGTAACAGACATAATTGAGAAAAGAATTATTGAAATTGTTAGGATTGAGCGCGCCGATGGCATTGAGAGTAAAGAGTTGATTTTGGAAAATTTGCGTGCTGAATTACGAGAGTTTTCGGCTTTGCTTAGAAAACGCTTTTGTTTCAAGATTGAGAAGTTCGATCCGATGTTTATTGAGGCCGACAGGGTTATCGCTATGGAACGTAAGCATTCGGTCAAACCCGCAGTCGAACCTGACTGATTAGCAAGTAAATTCCGTGTACCCCAGACGACATCCTAGTGGTGTCGTTTTTTTATACGATAAAAATATTCTTTATATCAGATAGGAAAATCTACATTATTAAACAGACGGAACGCGGGTCCTCGCCCGTCTCCGTTATCGCCAACCATTGCAAATGGTAAGAATCAGGAACCAAGAATTACGAATCCTCATCGAGTTTGATGAAGCACAGATTGGAGGAGCGTCAGGGCAGTCAATTGTTTTTTATGAAAGAGAGGTGTGTTTGGGGGGAGGGATAATAAAATAGCAACACGTGTGTGTTGCTAAACTTCGTATATCTGGCTATGGCTTTAGCCGATCTGAACTACTCCCACATAGTTCCATGAAGAAGGAAACAATCCTTCTGCCACTGGTAAGTCCCACTCTACAGCTAGGGAATGAAGAGTGAAGCAAGGATTCATTAGAAGTGGGATGGCGCTGCTAGGCTCAGATGGAAGGGTCCAGACCGTACCAAAGCATTGAAATGGGCTGAAATATCCTGGTGAGCATGTTCCGTTGTGTCGAAGGCCGCCAAGAAGTTCTTGGGCAAGCGAACGCATCTCTACCTGTGTAGAGTGCCTGCACCCCGTTCCCTTGATGAAGCTCATGATCTGCTCAAACGTTTGAGCTTTATCTCCCCACCAAATCTTAAAGCTGATCTTGTGTTCGCCGTTACCAACTGATTCATTTATCGGTGGTGGCGCATACGGGATGAAGTAGTGACCACATAGCGTCAAATCTCGACGTAAATCTAATTCAGAGACGCTGTAGTTAACTGGGACAGTAATAAGAGCGGTATTCATAGTTAGTGATTGTATCCAGTAGATTTGTAGCATGTACGACAGTAAATATCAAGGTTATGTCGTTTTTTATATACAATGTATAATATTCTTTATGTCAGACCAGAAGATTTTTATTATTAAAACCGACGGAACAAAGGAGGAGTTCCAAAGAAGCAAACTCGAGGAGTCCCTTGTACGCTCTGGAGCATCAATTGAAGTTAAAGATAAAATAGTTAATCACATTTCCCGTGAGATAGAAGATGGTATGAGTACCACCGCTATATATAGCCATGCTTTTGAGTTGTTGCATAAGTTTGAACGTCCTGTCGCAGCAAGGTACTCGTTGAAACGCGCGATTGCGGACCTTGGTCCATCAGGCTTTCCATTTGAAAAATTTGTGGCTGAAATTTTTAAAGCGAAGGGTTATACAACATTGACTGATCAAATAGTTGACGGTAGATGTGTTGACCACGAAATAGATGTTGTTGCTTGGAACGAAAACAAGCTGATTATGGCTGAGGCAAAATTTCATAATGAGTTGGGATTGAAATCAGATCTTAAGGTTGCGCTATATATCAAGGCACGTTTTGACGATTTAAAAGAGAAGGAATTTATTTTCGGAACCAAGCGTAAGCTGGATGAGGGAATCTTGATCACAAATACTAATTTTACCGCAAAGGCAGTCCAGTACTGCGAGTGTGCTGGGGTAAGACTCATTGGATGGAATTATCCTAGTTCAGAAAATCTTCACGATATGATTGAGGATTCAAGTTTACATCCTATAACTTGTCTGACCACACTTTCCCTGGTCGAGAAGAAAAATTTAATGGAGAAGGGTGTAGTTTTGTGTAAAAGCATAAGAGAGAATAGTGATGCCGTTGCCTCTGTTGGCTTACACAAGGATGTTTTAGAAAATGCAATTAAGGAGAGTTTGATTTTTTGTCCAGAATTATCTTAAATCATGAAAAAGCAGCACAAAAATTTTTTTAAGCACAATGAAAAACTGATATCGGTTTCTATTTTAAGTTTTGCTTTCGGATTTTCCATTTCCTTTTTAATAAACGTTACATCTCTTAATTGGCTAACACTTTCCAATTTTTGTAAACAAACCGCGATAAGCGTAGGAGCTCTGTTTTAAATTTAACTCGCATGAAAAATTTAAGCTTTAAGGAGAGGGTGTTTAAGGTGGTGAGAGGAATACCAAAAGGTTCCGTTTTAACTTACGGTGATGTTGCCAAAAGGGCAGGGAATTTGAAGGCTGGAAGAGCCGTTGGTGCCATTTTACGTACGAATTTTGACCCAAATATTCCCTGTCATCGCGTTATTCGCTCTGACGGAAAGCTTGGCGGCTATAACAGAGGTGAAAGTAACAAAAGAAGGATTTTGGTTTTTGAGGGGTATATCGAGGAGACAGTTTAGATTACACCGCTTGACCTAGATGGAAAAATTGAGCAAATTATGTATAATTTGCTTCATATGCTATTAAGTGAAGTTAGAAAGAAGTATTTGGATTTTTATGCTAAACGTAGACACACTATCGTTCCATCGTCCTCTCTCGTGCCTGAAAATGACCCTACAACGCTATTTACAGGGTCCGGCATGCAACCGATGCTCCCATACCTTCTTGGTGAGACACATCCCGCAGGCAAGCGGATTGCAGATTCTCAGAAATGTTTTCGTAGTGGAGACATAGAGGAGGTTGGTGATAACCGTCATACCACTTTTTTCGAAATGCTTGGTAACTGGTCACTTGGCGATTATTGGAAGAAGGAACAGCTGTCTTGGATTTTTGAATTTTTGACAAAGGAACTCGGCATAAAAAGTGAGAAGCTTTGGGTAAGTTGTTTTGAAGGTGATCAAAAATTTGGACTACCTAAAGATGATGAGTCCGCAGAAATATGGAAAAGTATTGGAGTGCCGGCTGAACGCATTTGCTTTTATAATACTAAAAAAAATTGGTGGAGTAGGGCAGGTATCCCAGAGAATATGCCTGTTGGAGAACCGGGTGGACCGGATAGTGAAATTTTTTACGATTTCGGTATGGAGCGTGGTTTACATGAAAAATCAGAATGGAAGAAAGAAGCATGTCATCCGAATTGCGACTGTGGGCGCTTTATGGAAATTGGAAACTCTGTTTTTATGGAGTATAGGAAGACGGAATCTGGTTTTGAAAAGTTACCGCAGAGGAATGTAGACTTTGGTGGGGGATTGGAACGGATAACTGCTGCCGCTAATGACAATCCTGACGTGTTTAACTTGGATGTTTTTGAGAATGTTGTTGCGAATCTTGAACTGCATACGTCAAATAAGTATGTCGATCAACATAATAAAAAATCATACAGAATAGCTTTAGATCATATTAGGGCTGCAGTTTTTCTTATGTCAGATGGAGTTATGCCAAGTAACACTGATCAGGGTTACTTTGTACGCAGACTTTTGCGCAGAGCAATCCTCCACTTAGATAAGCTTCAAATTGAGGGTAATCATCTTCACAACCCACTAAGCTCGATTATAGATGTTTACAAGTTACACTATCCAAATCTTCTTTCTAACAAGGATATTGTTGAGCAAGCGTTAAATCAAGAAGAACAACAATTTAGAAAAACACTGACCTCTGGTTTAAGAGAATTCGAAAAAATTTCAAATAGCAGTCAGGAAGTTTCTGGCCACGACTCATTTAATCTGTACTCGTCGCATGGATTGCCAATTGATATGGTTATTGATCTTGCACGTGAGAAGGGAATTCGAGTGGACATCGAAGGATTTAATAAAAATTTTGAAGCTCACAAGGAACTTTCTCGTGCCGGTTCAGAAAAGAAATTTAAAGGAGGACTTTCTGATACTGGTGAAGTGTCAGTTAAATACCACACAGCAACACATTTACTTCATCAAGCGCTCCGTGATGTGTTGGGTAACGAGGTTCGACAAAAAGGAAGTAACATCACACCAGAGAGACTCAGATTTGATTTTGCATTTTCACGAAAACTGACAGACGAAGAGAAGAAAAAGGTGGAGAGCATTGTTAATGAAAAAATAAAAGCACACTTACCAGTTCAAAAAGTAGTATTACCTTTTGTAGAAGCTGAAAAAACAGGCGCATTACATTTTTTCGGCGAGAAATATGGTGACCAAGTCAACGTATATTATGTCGGTGACTCGATCGATACAGCTTACTCAAAGGAGTTTTGTGGTGGGCCTCATGTTGAAAATACATCAGTAATCGGTAATTTTAAAATTGCTAAGGAGGAAGCGGTTTCCGCTGGTGTGCGACGCATTAAGGCAGTAATCACCGCATAATCTGATAAAAAAGTTGGATTATATGCTCGCCAATTTTATGGCAGCAAAGAGAACTGCTATACCTAAAACAGTCATAGCAGTTGTCCATATTGTTGGATGAGCGTGGTGACTTTCTGGCAAAAGATCGCTTGCTCCAATATATATGAAAAATCCAGTGAACAAGGCGAGTAGAATTCCTAGTGATTGTTTTGGCAAGGTGAAAAAAAGAGTTGAAATAATTCCCAAGACCGGAGCGCACGCATCGGTTAGAAGCCAAAAAAATGCCTCCCTTGCCTTGCCTCCATTTTTAATAATCATGCTTACGGTGTTTATACCGTCGGAGAAATCATGAGTTAACACCGCTATTGCTACTATTGCTCCGACAGCATTTGAAACTTGAAATGCTAAACCGATTGCTATTCCATCGAGAAAACTATGGATGGATAAGCTTCCTGCTCCGAGTAGGCCACGCCGATCGTGGTCGCCAATTTCATCTTCATGTCTATGTCCATGGAATATTACAACCCGATCTAAAATCATATAAATGATAAAACCAAGTGCCATAATAGAGGTTATAAATGAAATCCCATAGTACTCTCCACCTAAAATTATAGATTCAGGAAGTAAGTCAAAAAATGCAACGCCAATTACAGCGCCGGCGCTAAAACCGAGTATCAAGTGAAGACGGTCCTTAAATTTTAGAGCAAAAAGACCACCAAGTAGTGTTGAACTAAAAGCGGCAATTGTAAAAATAGTAAGCATTTGAAGTAATGAAATACAATTAAACGATTTAGGTATATCTTAACACATTGATTAAATTTTAAATAAATCTATAAAACAGAATATATTACAGTTACTTAGACTTATTCTCTTTCTGTAGGTCGTTTACAGTGATATAATTGGCACATGAGTAGTTTTTTTTCAGCCAAAAAAGATATCGTACCATTAAATTTGGTATTGGATATTGAGAGTGGAAGCATTGGTGCTGGACTATATATGAATAGGCCAGGTAAAAAACCAATTGTTCTCTACACTGCCCGTGAAAATTTTGTTTATCAAAAAGATTTGAATGGTCAAGTCTTGTTTAGTGCAATGTTCAAGGCTCTTGAGACAATATTGGATAGAATAGAAAATGCAGGATTAGTTGGGATTAATGAAAACAAAAATGTACTACACGTTATAGGAGGGTATGACGCAGTATTGTCCTCACCTTGGTATCTCTCAGAAATTAAAACTTTAAAGGCTTTGTACGCCACTCCTCATCAAATTTCACAGTCTTCTATTAATAAATTATTTGATACTGAAGAAAGAGAATTTGAATCAAAATCTGAAATTTCACAGCAGAATAAGAATGCTGATCCATATCTACTGTTGGAGAGGAAAATTTTACGTACCAATCTTAATGGTTATTCCACTGATAAGCCCATTGGCAAAACGGCAAGGGAGCTTGAATTAATTGTTGCTATTAGTCTGACTCCTCGAGTTTTTCTTGAGGGCATTAAAAGTGCTGTTACAAGAAAATTTCCAAGTCATCAACTCGGATTGCACACATTTTCGCTGGCGGCATTCTCTACTATCAGAGATATTTATTCACAAGAGGACGATTTTATATTTATGCATGTGGGAGGAGAGGTGACGGATATTGTCGTAGTTAAAAAGGGGACAATTGCGGACACTGCCAGTTTTCCCCTAGGCAGAAATACGATATTGCGTGATACTGAAAAAATATTTTCAGGAACTCCACATGGAGCACTTGAATCATTAGTAAAAATCGCATTAGAAAACAAGAGTCACAGTTTGGATTTATCTAAAATTCAAATTGCCATTAATGACACGAAGACTTCCTGGCTAAAATTTTTTAATGATGCTCTGTCGTCATTTTCTGATAAATCTTTCTTGCCAAACACTTTGTTCTTTCAGGACAATAGCCCTTTTTCAAAAATTTTTATGGAATTTTTAAAAGGTGCGGAGTCAAACAGATTTACAGTTACTTCACAGCCATTTAGTGTAATAGCAATTGATGCATCATTATCAAAGATATTAGTTGACTATGAAAAGGATATTGTAAACGAAAGTTCGATTGCGGTAGAGGTAAATTTTCTTTCACGACTGTACTGAGATTTTGGAATGTGTGATAAAATCACGAAGTAACTATTTTAATCGATATGGCAAGAAACATAGTTCAAGACGTTTTACCACCTAAGCGTAAGGGCATACGCGGTATTTTAGCGATGCAGAAAAGTGTACAAATTGAAAAAGAAAATCAAGATGAGCCAGAAGTTTATGAAAAAAAAGGCATACAAAAAGAGTTGGCTGAACTAAGAGACACAGTTCGAGCTGAATCCAAAGAACGCAATCGTGAAATGTCATCTAGAATGGCATCTTCGTTGATGGTATGGATAGTCGGTATTGTTTCGGTGATTATCTTAGTCATTGTTTTCGGAAATTATTTCTCTACTGCTAAAATCACAATTGTGTCGAAATCACAGCAAATAAACTCAAAGGTAAACTTAATCGCGAAACCTAAAGCCGACGAGAATTCTCTTTATTATGTTCCTCTTTCAATCACAAAAGAGAAGTTCGCATCTATTCTTACTGATTCCGAGAAAGAGGTTGAATTATCTGCGACTGGTAAAATAATTATTTATAATAATTTCAGCACTGCCTCGCAAAGATTTGTAAAGAATACACGTTTTGAAACACCAGATGGTTTAATTTATAAAATTCGTGAATCGATAACCGTCCCTGGAAGACATCCTGTGGCAGGAAAAGTTGTTCCTGGTAGTACCGAGGCACTAGTTTATGCTGAATCACCTGGAGAAGAGTATAATATCGGCCTTACTGATTTTACTGTTCCAGGTTTTAAAACAAGCTCAGATAGATATTCTGCCTTCTATGGCAGATCAAAAACACCAATGATTGGTGGCAAGGTGGGGACAGTAAAGTCAGTTTCTGATGAAAAGCTGGCTTTGGCAAAAAAGGACTTAGAAAACGAACTGACTAAGGAATTGATAGATGAATCAAGAGCGAAAGTAGCGAAGGATTTTATTTTTTATAACAATGCTTATAGAATAAATATCGAGGATATTTCTGAGTCATTGAGAGAAGACGGTAAAAGTATTCAAATAGGAAAGAAGGCACGCTTTACTGCATTTTTCCTGCCACTAAACATATTATCATCAAGTTTAGCTGAAAGTTTGATGGTAGATTATGATGGCTCACCTGTTTTGGTTGTAAATGCGAATGAATTGATTTTTAACTTTACTAACCGAAGCGCATATGACGCTACAAATCTTGGCCCCATTATGTTTGATATGATCGGTGATGCAAAGATCGTTTGGAAATTTGACGAAGCTCAGCTCAAAAGGCAGTTGTTTAATATAAAAAAGAGCGAACTTTCTAGTATTACCTCTAAATATCCCGCAATTTCAATGGCTTCAGCAACAATTTGGCCATTTTGGAAATCTGTGTTTCCAGGTGTTGCCTCAAAAATAAATGTTATCCTGACTTCTGACAAGCTATAGCTTTCTGCTGTATCAGTTTTGTTTGTTGCCTTTTCACCTAATACGTGTATAGTATTAATGTCGTGGTTTTCTCAAGGTGATTCTGAAGTTATAAGCTTTAAGGCATATTATTGAGAAAGGGGGTCGCGCGATATTTTATAGGTAAGCAATTTTCTCAATATGGCAAAGAAGCTATACGTCGGAAACTTGTCGTACGGTACGACAGCTGATTCACTCAAGACCGCCTTTTCTAAGGTTGGAACTGTTGTTTCGACTAACGTTATCTCGGACAAGATGACAGGACGCTCACGAGGTTTCGGTTTTGTTGAAATGGAGGATGCGGATGCCGAAAAGGCAGTCTCTTCCATGCACGGAACTGATCTCGATGGTCGCACATTGACCGTCAATGAAGCTCGTCCTATGTCAGAGAAGCCTCCTCGCCGAACTGGCGGTGGCGGTGGATATGACAACAGAGGAGGCGATGATCGCCGATCGAGTTACTAATCTACACTTTTAGTAGATAAGGTTCAATACTAAACCCTCCCAGCGCCTCATGGCGCTGGGAGGGTTTTAGTTTTTAAAAAAGTGTTGACAAAATCAATTTAATAACATATATTCCAGCACAGTAGTAGAAAAATTGAATAAAGGAAGTATGAAAAACTATGATTAGTCTATCGTGCAGTATTTATTGTCAGCAGTCACAGCGACTGTCGCATAAACTAGAAAAGTTATTGTCACAAATAATCTCGCTTCGGCATGAGCTTTGTGAGTCAATGTCGGTCACCGCCACACGCGGTTTGAAGGGTATGGTCAAAGCCGACCTAATGCTTAAAAAGCGTGGGGAGGTTGGTCTTCTTATAGGTGGCTTAGCAGAGGCGGTATGGAATCAAAAACGTACGCCACGTGAATTGACTAAACGAAAGGATGTGGATGTGCTTGTAGCGAAAACATTAAAATCACCTATCGTTGATTTCGCTGGTGGCATTGACTGGTGGCAACCGATAACGGTGCACTTTGACCGTTTGTTGACATCCGATGTTGCGTCTGTGGAAAACATCGATAGGACATTCTGGGTAAATGGCAACGGAACGGCTCTTACTTATCGTGCTGAACTTAATCAGCAACTTAGACCTGGTCTTCACGTCCCCTCGAAGAACTTTGCTCTTGCAATCCGAATCACAGAAATGTTTGCATCTGTTCATGATTCGATCAGCATGATTAGCGAGGATGAGGAGTTGTTTCGGGAACGTCTCGCTCGAAGGCTTGGCATGGGAAGTTGCCTGCCGTCATTTGTGAAGAAACTATTCTCAGAAAAGCCGGTTGATCATGGAGAACTAGCTGCCTTTGCTCTCAGTCCGGTTAATTTGAAAGAACAAGCTGCTCTGAACAAAAAGGGTCAGTATTATAGCAAAAAAAAGAAGTAACTTTTTCAGTTTAACGAATGGGCGTGCAAAAAACACGCTTTTTTTATTTATCTTCCTTCCTTAACGCCCTCGCTCTGTCAGCACGTGTGAGGTGTTGTTTGCGTAGACGTACAGATTTAGGAGTGATTTCTAGATACTCATCACCTTGCATAATTTCCAGTCCTCTCTCAATTGTAAGTAGTAGGGGTGGAATAATAAGGATGGCATCGTCGTTACCGGACATACGAACATTTGTAAGTTGTTTATTTTTAGTAGGATTTACATCCATGTCTTCTCCTTTGGTAACATTTCCGATGATCATTCCCTCGTATACAGGTGAAGCAGGGTCAATATAGATGGTCCCGCGTTCCTGAAGGTTCCAAATTGAATATGCTAGTGCTGTACCAGTTTCCATTGAAATCATTGAACCGAATGAATGCTTTTCTATTAGACCGACGTAGGGTTTGAAACCAATAAAACGTGATGATAACAATCCTTCACCTTTAGTATCAATAACAAATTCACCTCTATAACCTAGAAGTCCTCTGGTTGGAATTTCAAAAGTTAGACGAGCAATGTTTTCATGCTCTTTGTGCTCCATAAGAATTCCTTTTCTACGGGAAAGCTTTTGAATAACTGAACTTGCATTTTCGGTACGCACATCAACAATTGCCTCCTCAAATGGTTCTACCTTCTTGCCATCAACTTCTTTAATTATAACCTGTGGTTGTGAGACCTGTAACTCAAAACCCTCTCGTCGCATATACTCTAAAAGAATGGAGACGTGAAGTTCTCCACGACCATAAACTTTATAAATATCACCACCAGAAAAATCAACCTTAAG
This sequence comes from Candidatus Tayloriibacteriota bacterium, assembly GCA_009695005.1. Lineage (GTDB taxonomy): Bacteria > Patescibacteriota > Minisyncoccia > Phycocordibacterales > SIBU01 > SIBU01. The sequence continues at coordinate 14,809 of SIBU01000008.1, read as the reverse complement.
ACCGACATTCACCTCAAGTTCTTTTTCTAAGCGAGCACGAATTTGTCTAGTTGTAACTAATTTGCCTTCTCGCCCAGCAAGAGGAGAGTCATTAACCAAGAAGTTTAGAGAAATCGTCGGCTCATCAACTGCAATTGCTGGCAATGGGGGCACAGTTTCAAGATCAGTTATCGTCTCTCCAATATAGACAGTGGGCAATCCTGCAACCATAACAATATCTCCAGCACCAGCTTCTGACACTTCCTTTCTGGTTATTCCTTCAAATGTAAACAATTTTGTAATCTTTCCGGTTTCTATTTCGTCACCTGTAGGTTTTTTCAGAAATACTGTAGACCCCTGTTTAATAGTTCCGTCATAAATTCGTCCAATTGCAAGACGTCCAAGAAAATTGTCATAAGCGAGATTAAACGGTTGCATTCTTAGTGGTAAGGAAGTTGTTTTCCCAGCTGGCGGAACTTCAGTGAGTATAAGATCTAGTAGAGGATTTAAATCCTTTGATTCATCTGCTAAATTAATTTTAGCAATACCCTGTCTACCAATTGCGTACACTGTTTTAAAGTCGATCTGCTTTTCTGATGCACCTAATTCAAGAAATAATTCAAGGATTTCATCATGAACTTCGTTAATTCTGGCAGCAGGTTTATCAATCTTGTTTATAATAACTATAGGTTTTAGTCCCAATTCCAAAGACTTTTTCAGTACAAAGCGAGTCTGTGGCATTGGACCTTCTTGAGCGTCCACAAGTAGAAGCACTGTATCAATAGAACGAAGCACACGTTCAACTTCAGAACCGAAGTCAGCATGACCTGGCGTGTCTACAATATTTATTTTTGTATCTTTGTAGTAAAGAGAGCAGTTTTTTGAATAAATAGTAATACCACGCTCCTGTTCTAGAGCGTTTGAATCCATACTAGCCTTTTCATCCTTGACCATACCTGTCTGGCGCATCAAAGCATCAGTGAGGGTGGTTTTGCCGTGGTCTACGTGAGCTATAATTGCAATATTTCGTATTTCCATAAAATAAAAGTAAAAAGAGCCGGTGGCTCAGTCCACAAGTAAAGCAAAAAAAATACTCTTTGTCAAATGTTAATTATTAAAAAAAAGAGACCGACGGTCTCTATAAAAAGTGGAATTCTAATTGATATATCACGCCATCTCTTTTAGCCTTGGGTAATTCAAACTCGCTTGGGCTTGACCTTTCTTCCAAGGACGGTGTGTCCAAGTAGGAAACTGTTATCCCTCTTGTTATTTCATTTTTATCCACAAGAACTGCTTGTCTATTACCTCCGATTCGCATAAGAGGTGAACCGGTAGGTAGTTTTACAACTTCAGACCATTTCATCTCACTTCCTTTGGTTAGAGTTACATTGCTATTATAGAGAGTAACACCTAGAGTTAGATCTATCAAATATTGCTGTAACATTTTGGTCAAAATTGTGGTTGAAATAGAGTAAGAAGACCGATATAATCAAAGAGCTAAATACATAGAAGTAATTATTCCTCTACTATTTTCGACACCATGACATCACTGTTAGATGAAACAATAAATTCAAATAATCTGCTGGATACAAGGAAGGATGAAGAGATACTGGCTCTGTCGGTTACGGTGCCTGACGCTTTTTCTGTTTTAGTAGATAGATACGAGGAAGCTTTTTTACGCAAAGCAAATCATATTATTTTGAATGACCCTGAAACCGTTCGAGATATCGTGCAGGAAGCATTTGTCAAAATATATTTAAATGCTTCAAAATTTAAAGTACAAGAGGGTGCTTCATTTAAATCTTGGGGCTATAAAATTTTGATAAACACTTGTTTTACAAAGTATAAGAAGATTAAAGGAGAGCGAGTCTATTTGGCAGATCTTGATCCGGAAATTCAGGAGCTTGTTCCATCGAAGGAGGAGGGTGTCCTACACGAACAAAGATTGGACACCGATTATGTACTATCACTCATATCCAAATTGCCTGTAATTTTAGGAAGAGTGTTGAAGTTGTATTCAGTGGAAGGGAAGGCCCAGAAGGATATTGCCAGGATCGAAGGCATATCTCTTGGTGCAGTTAGAGCTAGGATTCACAGGGCTAAAAAGGAATTAAAAAAAATAGGTATTAATAATATGTAAATATATGAATTACGAAGATTTAGTTTTAAAAAATAAAATAATGATGAGGGTGAGATTCATTTATGGACTTAAAAGTCTACCTAGAGTTTTTGTACCAAAACTTGCTGTTTTAATGTCGCTTGTTGCTGTTTCTAGTTTTTTTGTGTCAATGCCTCATGTATTGCAAAACATGCCGAGCTTGTTTGAAATTCAAAACTTCACGTATTTTATAGTTAGTGCTCTACTCAATACAAAATTGGCAATTCAAATTGCCTTCCTCGGAACATTAACTGTAGTTGGATTTATGCTTCGCGATATTAAAAATGTAATCTTAACTGGAGCACTTAGAGGTTTGTCCGCCTAGAATGAAATAGAGAAACTTCCATTGAACTTTCTTAATTTACTGTTGTGAATTGAGAAGATATCTTGTTATTGGATCCAAGGTGCCGTAAATAGAATCCTTAGCTGTGAGAATAATCTTGTACTTCAGTTGATATCGTCCAACAGCAGACTTTGTTGTTTTTCCATAATATCCAGTCTTGTAACCTTCAGGATAGATTTTCTTATCTTTAGCTAAAAATATTTGAAGAAGTTTTACATCCTCTCCTTTAGAGCCAGGACCTAGCCATCGAGCAAAAACATCCTTCTTTGCGTTAATAGTCACAGGAGGTAATACTACAGTTGTAGAAGTGGATAAAGTTGGCACAATGGGGATTTCAGTTTGGAGAATTAGAGTTTTCGCTGGGTCTACCTGTAAGTTAAACGAACGGCTCTGTCTTGCATCGTAAGTTTTGTCTTTTAAATATGGAAATATAGTGACAGAAACTATCTCCGACTCTTGATTTTGCCCACTGACATTTATTGCGATGGTACTTGAAGCACTTAAGGGGTTAACCCAGGCGTATTCTCCACACAAGATATCAGTTATGGCAGTTGCAGTAAAACTTTGCAATTTTATGTTGGTTGAGCAGGTAAATTTAATGTTAGCACCAACCGCATTGGTTATTGACCAGTTCAAATATATGAGCTCACCAGATGATATTTTCGACTTATTTGGGTAAAACAAAATCGAAACTGGCTTTTGTGCATCACTTGCAATCGAAAGATTAATAGTGTTTGGATGTAAACCATCATAAAAGCCCGCAGCCATTGCAGGGAAAAGTGTTATATCAACAGGCTGATCGATACTTGAGGGATTAGCGAACATTATTGAGGTTAATCCTGTACCGGGTAAATCCGTTGGGAAAATCATTTTGTCGCATGGAACAAACTTCCCTCCAAGTGTTGGCAATGTGGCTGTGACAGATTCGTTACACGAAATTTTTATATTGACTCCATCTAGATGTTTAGATGTCCAGTAAAAAATAGTAGCTGTTCCAGATTTAGTGGTTGTAGCATTTGAAAAAAAACCGGTAATAGGCTGATTCACTGGATAAACTGTCACAGAGGTTTCTCTCGCACCTAGGTCATAGTCTTTTGCGTATGCGTCTTTTGGAATAATCCTAGCAGTTATAATTCTCATACTTCCACTTACATTCACAATCACAAGCGATATTCCGTCACTGGCCTGTTTGCTTACTGACACTCGAGTGCCACATGGAAAAACTGTCTTGTTTGAATCATAGAACAACTTAACGCCTTGAATACAAGGCACCATCAAAGTATGCCCACCCCCGTTAATTGACCAGGTCAAATTTGCCACTTGTGCCGATTCAATTGACTCGGTAGAAACAAAAGAAACTACTGTGGGAGCATCGGCAGATGTATCTATAAATTGAAATGTGAAAAAAAATAGAAAGATAGCGATAAATATCTTGGGTTTCCTAAAAATTAATTTTTTTAGTAGAGAAAACATTAAAATGACAGCCAATTTAAATTTTTGTGTATTTGTTCATAAATACATTAACAATTCGAGTAGTGGCAAAGCCAATAAGTAATCCAATGATTGCTCCTGCCATTATATCCAGAGGGTAATGAATTCCAGCCGCTATCCTTGCAATACCCATGATTGTACTAAATATAAAGAAAACTATGCCTAAACTTTTGTTGTAGTTCCACATAACGAACGAAAGTGTAAAAAAAGCCGTGGTATGCCCTGACGGAAATGAATAACTTGTTTCAACAAGCAGGGGATGCACATTTGATAAAATAATCGAGGGTCTTGGGTGGTGATAAAGAAATCTGAAAAGCTCCACAACGACACCGCGACCAAAAGCAAAACCGATAAGCGCGCTTAAAAAAAGGTGAATCTTGCTTTTGTATAAAGCACTTGAGAAAAATATCAAAATAATGAAAGTAAAAATCAAGACATAAGCAAGATAATGGGCAAAAAATACAATGATCGTGTCAAGGAAATCGGACTGTCCGGAAATGCTATTTATAAGTGAAAATAAGTAAGTATTGTAGTCTGGCATGCTTCTAATTATAGCATTTTTCTAAGAGTTGATGAGTGAAGTGATCCATCTTTGTACTTTGATATGGAAACTAAGTTGGTAGCTGAAAAAATTCCAGCACGCGAGCTCAGTGCCTCTTTCATTTTTTCTTGATCGTAGCCGAAAATAATCAAATCGGGTTTTATCACCGAAACAATGTTCCATTTACCGAGTTCATCGTCTCCTTTTACAATTTTTACATCAGGAAATAGCTTACTTAGTGATTGTAAACGATCATTAAACATATTAATTGGAAATTCGCCCTTTAGATTTAAGACATTCTCGTCTGAAGCTAAAACAATCACAAGTTTTTCAGCCAAAAATGAAGCGCTTTCAATAAAATGTTTGTGACCAGCGTGAAGAATATCAAAAACACCGAAAACCATTGCAACTTTTGGCTTTTTTTCCATAGACAATTAAATTGAATGAGACCTGACTACTTTTTAGAATCCTTTCCACAAGGACATATGGTGTACTTACCGGTACCAAGTAGAGACAGCCCAAGAGAAGCGAGCATTAATGTTAAATCATATTCGTAACCACCCAAGAAAGGCTTATTTATTTTAACCAAAAGAATTGCCATCATCATGTTTAATCCCAAGGCAAGTGACATCCAAGGTGTCAAAAAACCAACTAAAAGCAAAATTCCTCCAAAGAGTTCAATTCCAGCAACAAGATATGCAAACGCAGGCCAAATACTTAGGCTTGTGAAAAATGCAAGTGTACCTTGCATGTTTTGAAATTTAGCAAGACCGTGAATAATGAAAACGAGAGCCAAAGAAAAACGAATTACTAAAATTCCTAAATCTGAGTTTGTAACTGCACAGCACTTTTTTATCATAAATCAATTTTAATTAGCTACTATATTAATATTATCCTCTAGTTTCAAAAATTTTACAACAGTGACAGTGATGATATAATGGCACATATAAATCATATATTATAAAAAATGGAACAATTAAACAAGACAACCTTTATTGGCGGAATAATTCTATTAATACTTACAATAGGTTTACTTTTCTATGCCAGTAAAGTTTCCGGTGGACCTAGTAAGTATGATGGTTTCGCGCAGTGTTTAGGTCAAAAGGGAGCAACTTTTTATGGCGCGTTTTGGTGTCCTCATTGTCAAAAGCAGAAGGCTTTATTTGGTAAGTCAAAGCAATATTTACCTTACGTTGAGTGTTCTACTCCTGACAGTCGCGGACAAACCCCAATTTGTATAGAAAGAAAAATCACCACTTACCCTACTTGGTACTTTGGTGACACAAGCAGTTCAACAGGTGAAATTTCTCTTTCTGTTTTGGCTGAAAAAACAGGTTGTGTACTTCCTACTGAAACGGTAAAATAGTTTATGGAGCAATTTACACAATACTTAAATCTTAGTACGTCTTTCGGAACAATTTTGTTACTGATCAGCGTTATTTGTATAGTTGGCATGATGATCAAGGATAGATTTTTCTCTAAAAGTTCTGAGAAAAGTTTCATTCTCGACTATTTTAAAGAGAAATCTTTAATTATCGGATTTCTGATAGTTTCGGCATCAGTACTAATCAGTCTTATATATTCCGAGGTAATTGGATATATACCCTGTGAACTTTGTTGGATACAAAGAATTTTTCTCTATCCACAATTTGTGATTTTAGGTCTTGCATTATGGAAAAAAACAAGGGATGCCGATCTGTACTGCTTAGCACTGTCCATAATTGGGACAGTAATCGCCGGTTACCACTTTTATGGGCAATCAATTGATTCCAGTGTACTGCCTTCTTGTGATGTTGTTGGAGGAGCTTCCTGTTCAGTAAGATATTTTGTTGAGTTCGGTTTTGTGACTATTCCTATGATGTCTGTTACGGCGTTTTTTTTCCTCGTCTTGCTTATGCTTTTACACTTGAGAAACTATAATAAATAAACCTTAATCAATTATCACACGTAGCGATAGTTCATTTGAAATATATTAACTAAGTAAATACTATCTTCTTTCCACCAAAAGATGGTTGCGTAGGGGATTGTCAATTATCTCAAAATCAAAACGGCCCACTAAATCGCCTCGCAAAGTTTCAACGTCGACACGCCACTTAGCCGGGTAAACTTTTGCTTTAACTGTGTAACCACGAAAACCTTCATCTCGGCCTCCGACAACAGTAAATTGAAGTAAGTCCGTAGTTTTCCAACTAAGAGAAGACTCGTCAAAATGCTGCCAGCGGTGGAAAATCGGTAAATTAAATTTTGTTGGAGCAAAAATTGAACTCCACAAATACACGGGCTCATCAGGTAATCTGTTATAAATTTTCGAGGTTCCACTAAAAATGTAATGCCATTTTGATGGCTCGAAACTTAGGGTGTAATTACCATCAGTATTGCGTTCTACAAGGTGAAAAACACCTATTTCCTTGATCGAGATTGGAATCGGAGGAATAAAACCACTGAAATATGCCAGATTAAATAATATGAAAAGTCCTGTTACAGTAGCATATAATCTTAATCCAGATGTTTTAAATTTTTCCGGAGCGACTTTAAACAAAACAAACGAAAACAGCACAAAAACACCGAAACTTAACAAACCGCTAAAAACAAAAATTTTGTCGCTAATGTTGCCGAACAAAATTGGCATAGAGAAAATACTATATGAAAATAAGACAACAAAAAAAATACTTGAGGGTAAAGTAATTGAAAAATATCTTTTACGAAACAGCTCATTGCTGATCACAAGAAATCCCAGAAAAAGTAAAAATGGCCAGTCTGATGAAAGTGAGGCGCTTCTAGTATAAAGCACGAGATATGCACTGAACAAACTACCGAAACAAAATTGCAAAATAAATGGAAGCCATTTTGAGTACCTTTCAGTTATGCGTCCACGAAAATTCTCGCCAACTGGAGCGTTAAGACCAATTATGCTCATGGCGGACAGCAAAAGATACAAACCAAGCAGTACGTTTGCTAGCAAGTGATCTATTCTAGACAACATTATATTGTCCCAGGCAAAACCTGCTATGAACGATAGGGAACTGCCGTGACGTTTTATTTTCTGTAAAAACTTATTCATGTCAACTATAAAACTTAAAATAGGCCGAAATAATTAGAATAAACCGGGAAATATAAATATATTTTAACTTAGAATGACGTTTTTCCAAAGCGCTGTAGGGCAAAATATAACTAATTTGTTACCCACAATAATATTTGGATAATTGCCAGAAATCTGGTATTATTTTGGCATGTTATCACCATCAATAGTGGCCCTTACTGAGAAGCTTAAAAGCCAAAAAAAGGCTCATATTACAGCTACAAATGGTGATTCACTCATTAACGTAAACAGGATTACAGAGAAGGCCGGTGCTCTCTATGAAAAGGTTAGATACCTGGTTGACTATAAGGATGAAAGACACATAAGACGTAGTGCGATTGAGCGAATTGCAAAGAGAAAAATTGTATTTGAAGGTGGAAACGATGCGATCGGGATGTCTTTGGTGCAAGAGCTCATTGCAGGACGATATCTAGCCAACAACTCAATACCCGAAAAGGCAATCGAGGAATTGAATACAATTGTCTCTAAGTACATCACCCTTGTGCAATCTTTACCTGAAGGACTCCCCAAAATGCCTAAATACCGTAATGCCATATTGAGCATTATGAGTAGCGAAATCGAGTCTTTCTTTTTTTCAGGAAACGAGGATGATTTTGTGGCTGACGCTTTTTTCGCTACAGTTGCAGATGACGTTCGAGTCAGTGATTTGCAGTTCTCTCAAAGTGAAGTGCCCACTCAAGTAAATATAGCGTGTTACAGAAGTTTACTGAACAGTGATGATGAGGCTTTGCGTTATAAACTCTGGAACAAGCATAATCCGACATGGGTTGGCCAAACTGATATTGCCCAAATTCAAAATATTGGTCCAACTTGTCCAAATATTTTAGACTCAATTCAAGCTTCTCTTGAAAACCCTTTAAGTTTAAAATTGATACCCAAACTTAACAATCATGCAATCTATTTTTCAATTATAAGGGAGCTTGTGCATGCGTACGGCGCAGAATCAGAGCGTGTAATTTCTGATCCAGAGATGCGTGAAAGATTTATCAAGGATTATCTGGAGAAAAATTATAAGCACCAATTTTCCAAGGCTAGAAGTAGTGCTGTTCGTGCTGTGTTGTATATTTTTTGTACAAAAATTGTCATCGCTCTTGCAATGGAAGTTCCATATCAAATATATGTAATTAAAGAAATAGAGTATATTCCGATTGCAACAAATGTTTTAGTTCATCCGATAGTCTTGATGTTTATGACATTAACTGTGGGAAAACTTGGAGATGAAAATACCAAGAAAATCCTACAGGGAGTTGAGAAAATTATCACCAGTGAGAGTGGAAAACTAATAAGAATTCCGCCTATCACAGTTAGCATATTTACTGTGCTTTTCTACTGTTTATACGTATTTTTGTTTATGATTGTATTCGGTGTAATTATTGTTTCTTTGTTCAAGTTTAACTTCAGCATAGTCAGTATATTCCTGTTCTTGTGTTTTTTGGCACTTATCAGTTACTTCGCCTTAAGAATCAGACACAGTGCAAACAAATGGAAAGTTACGCAGGAAAACGACAAGATTTTTGGTATTATGTTCAATCTTTTTGCCCTACCTATAATTAAAACTGGAAAATGGTTGTCCAGGAAATTTTCTTCGATAAATCTATTTGTATTTATTTTAGACTTCATCATAGAAACACCATTTAAATTTGTTTTAAACTTCTCCGATGCATTTGTTTCGTTCCTTAAAGAAAAGCAGGACGATGTCTATTAATTTATGCGCCTCCTCAAGGATATATATCGCCACTACAATATTTTGCCATTACTACAGGACCACCAAATTAGAGTTGCAGCAGTAGGTAAGTATATCTGTGAGCATTTAAGTGTTCCGGTTGACCCTGACAGGGTAATTTTAGCCTGCTTATTTCACGATATGGGTAACATTATTAAATTTGATTTAACAATGTTTCCTGAGTCCTACAGACATGAAGGTGTTCCATATTGGTCAAGAATAAAGGACGAATTTATCTTAAAATACGGAGCCGATGAGAATTTAGCACACATTCTAATTGCAAAAGAAATAGGATTGGATAACGATGTGATTTCAATTATTGAACATTTTGGATTTAGTAAATTAGACGAAGTAAATAACAGTAAAGTTTTGGAGTATAAAATTGCTTCATACTCAGATTGCAGAGTAACACCAACCGCGGTGGTATCTATAAGAGGAAGATTGGATGAGGGAAGAATTCGATATGCACATAAAATTCGTTACAATGATACAGTTTATCGAGAAAAAATATTTTCTTCATTAACTCAGCTTGAAATATCTATATTTTCCTTAGCTTCGGTCAAACCTGAAGAAATTACTGACAATGTCATAGAAAGAGATATTGAAATATTAAGGAATTTTTCACTACCAGACCTATAGTTGTGTGCTCTAATACAAAACCGCCGCAACATTTAGGTTGCGACGGTGTTTTACTATTTCTTATTTTTCTTCGGTTTCTTGGTCTCCTTTTTTCGAGAGTCATTTCCTTTTGCCATATATTTTTTTATTATTTATAATAGCGAAATTGTACCACAGAAATCAATTCGATAATTAAAACTTACCAATTAGTAAATCTGTAACCAATCCAAATACCAATTACACCACCGACCGCAGTTAAAATTATTGATGAAAAAGAAAATAGACTGGCGTTCCACAAGTTAGGAATGTAACCTCCAATCGCAGATCCAATCGCCATACCAATCCAAATTATTCTTTTTGATTCCATTTTAAATATTCTATTACTTTTTCTAAACAAACTGTAATCCAGACACTGTATATTTTCGGATTACTAGCCATATCACTTTTAAGTAGAGGAATTTCTATCCATTTATAACTAACAGGTTCTTTGTTTATCATCATGATCGACGAGTATCAAATCATCATTCATATAATTATATTTCAGGGATTAATTATTGCCCTCCGTTATAAGCTTTCTTTAATGTGTCAATTTCGATTTTTGTCATTTGAAGCATTGCTTCCATCACCCGTTCTGTTTTGTCGGTATCATCACCGTTTAACAATTCACTTAAAGCTTTGGGAATAATCTGCCAAGAAAGACCGAACTTATCCTTAAGCCAACCACACTTACCAGAACTTCCTCCTTCAGAAAGTTTTGTCCATAATTCATCAACTTCTTCCTGTGTGTCACAATCAACATAAATGGAAATTGCTTCAGTGAAAGGGAAGTCGATTCCACCATTTAAAGCCATGAATTTCTGACCCTCAAGTTCAAAAGTTATCATCATAATACTTTGACTGATAATTCTTGAATTTTTAAAAATTAAAGTATAAAAAATAGCCGCTTCACCTGCGTTAGTGTTGAACCATAAAAATGGCGTGACAGTTTTCATTCTAAATAAATTATATTAATAATGAAATTATATCAGAAAATATGTTAGCCCGTCGAAGTACTTCGGCGGGCTTTTGACCAAGCACTGTGGTGGCCGGCAATCAGAAGGAGCGCTCCTTCTTCAACTGTTGAACCAAGCCAACCTGTGTTGCATAGCAAGCTTTTTAAGTGTCATAACACCCCTGCCAAATCACTTCTGCAAGTTTAGCACATTTATTCTTAACAAGTTTGATCAAAAAAATATACCTTAACTTTAAAAACAACAGGGCAACAAACTTTGGTTTCTAGTCGTAATTATTCAGAATAGTGGAGCAGGTTCCGTTTTTTAAATAAAAATACCGCAAAGATTTGGAATCATTGCGGTTTCTATATAGGATTTGAACAAGAGTTGCGTTGTAGATGACGAATGTTTAGCGTTGTCATTGGTGCAGGCACTTCAGTCAGAATCTCTGTTGTCAGTGCGACGTGAGATCACATACGCTCCACAGAGCTTTGTGTCAGGAGGAAGACTGCTGCTGTTATAATTTGGAATGTACTACTGTATTTTTTCCAGCATGCATAGAAGCTGAATCAAACTCGGACCTTTAGGAGGTATATCCAGCTGATCATCCGTCGCTGTAGCTACAAATTCACCGCCATAGAAGAAAGCTAATGTGAAGTTTCCGGTGATTCCATACTCGAAAGCAAGCGTGTACGCTAATATTTTACTTAGACACCTCTTTCTTTCTTCATGGGCTGACTGATTGTCTAAGATCAACTTGATCTTCATGTTGTATATGTCACATGAGTGATTTTCGTGTACGGCCTCACCACTCATCGTTGCCCGCGAATGTATTTGCAAATGCTCGAGCTTAATGCTGACTGCCTCGTTCGCGCAATCATAAGCTGATCTGTGAAACCTTTGCATGAGCATGAACATGCGTCTCTCATGTTCATTCATGACACCTGTGGCCTTCAGCTCAGCCGTGATAGGACTCAAAGCAAGTTTATCCCAATAACCCAAATTAACATACAGTAGGCTATCAGCAAGGCACAGCACTCGTTGATTTGGTTCAGAATTTTCCGCCATATTTCTCCTGGGTGTTTGATTCTACGACAACACAAATATGCATTTCCCACACGGATAACACTTATTATAACTGGCAAAGAACCGTTTAAGTCGGTTGAAACCATATCATTTCACATTGAATATGTCCACCTTTGTTACATGTGCTGAACATATTATCAAATTCCAAGTAACATTTCTGCACTTTTTATAGTACAAATCATGGAGACTAAATATGCAAACACATGAGTTCATCGCAAAAGGAATTAGGTTCTCAATTGAACGGAGTGGAATCGAGGTCGCTCGAGCTTACCTGTACGTCCTAAAAAACGACCTTCACGACACTCCATTCGGTCTACTTGAAGATGTCCACGTCGAGAGCGCGAGCAGAGGAACAGGGGCCGGACGCGAACTACTTGACCAAATTCTAGAGCGAACAAAGACGGAAAAGTGTTACAAGCTCATTGCGACAAGTCGAGATGACGGGACAAGACAGCTAGTACACGACTGGTACCTTCGTCTCGGCTTTCGCGACTACGGAACCGAGTTCCGAATGGATTTTAAGTAGTAAAGTTTTGACCCATATTATTATGGGTTTTTTAATTTTTAGATAAAACAGTTAGTAGTCAATGCGAGAATAATTCCAGTTAACCCTTTCAAAAATTACGTTTAATCAATGAGCGCGAGTCAACAACATATTCAATCAGAATATTCACCGACGACTTGAAGAACATTCTGAATATAGAGTATGAAAGTAAATCACGATAGTCTAAATTGATAAAAGAAATACCACAGCGTGAGGCTGTGGTTGGTGTGGGTTCCATATTTAGAATTAGTGGGGAGCTCCTGAAGGCGTTGAGGTGGTCCTGAGACCCCTTAAGAGCCTTCGTAGGGGGGTCGATTATCATCATGACCGCAGCGAGATTCATTGGCGATCCGAAGTCCCCACTGGTAAGCGGTATGAAGGCCAAACATGTTTGCTTTCAGTTCGATAACCCGGTTTTCCAGAGTTTTCTCATTTAACTTGAGAGCGGCGATGTCATGCCTTGCCGAGGTCAACTCACTCTTGATCACTGTGTTCTCGTCCCTCAGTTTCCTCGCCTCGGCCAGGACTTTTTCATATTCCTGTTCGAGAGCCGCGATAGCCATATTGAGTCTCGCGACGTTTGTCTTTTGCACCGTAATTTCTCCCAACAACTCCTGTTCTGTTTTACTTCTTCTCATTTACTGCCTCCAATTTATGCTCAAAATCAGCGGTTTCAGACCATTCGTCTACGTAGACGAGGACTATATTCGCATCAAAGAGCTGATTTGTATCGACCGTAAAATTAACGCTAGACTACGATTTTGTCAAGCAACGCTGAGTCAATTCTCTAATCTAGGACAGCAAGTTCCTAATTTAGATATGAAGCAGAAAAACTCATGGAATAGATGTGTCCCCAGACATGTTGTTATCCTGTCAAATCCAACATTAAGTATTTCCACTTATCTTGACAGATTTCTCCAACCGTATACTCTTATTCAAGTTTTCAACAGTAACCCGAACTTTAGGATAAAAAATATGCAATACGGAATATCTGTACAGTCACCGCTTAAGGTTTCCGACTTCCGCGTTTGTGCTCATAGGCGTGAAAGAATGGACCAGCTGGCATTGGACCTTGGAACATTTTATTTTAAATTTGGGCATTCAGTTCCAACAAATCCACACTATGAGATTCAAGTTCTGTCACCGGAGCCTGGCATGTTGATGGAGTGCACCATTCCCGTCGTACGCTCTGTCGCGACTGGCGAATATTTTATTGCGTATCCAAATCCAGTACAAACCTTTACCAAGATGTGGGAGGTACTCACACATTGGTGTGTGATGAGCTCTATGATTTTGGACGGGGCGTTCACTCTTGACGAACTGATGTTCGTTGACAATGATCTGGATTCCAACTTACTTCTAAAAGTTACCGAACGGAGGTTCGGTGTCAGAGTATGCGCTCACAAATTCTACTGACGACAATTGCAGTTACAACTCGCTATAATGGCGAGTTTTTACTTTTCTGTACTGACTAAGAAATGTTTACAACATTGTGCTGTGCTCCAGCAGGGATAATAATAGCTGGCCGTCTGATAAGGAATACTCATGGCCAACGACAAGACATTTACCCAGTCTTTTTCAAATCTAAAACTAATCAACTATTACATATAAAAACCCCTTCGACTAACCGGAGGGGTGCTTTCAGTTTGTTTCCACAAAGTCCATTACTTCTTCGCTCGGAATAAAGTACACACTTCTATCAGCTGGATCTCTCTCCTGCTCAAAAGGTGAAGGAATCTTCTCTCCAATGGCCACACCCATGAACTGACCTTCTATATTCCAGATACTACCCCCAATCAGCCCATGTGGAGCAAATGCTTTGATCCTCCAAAGGTCACAACGAAGCTCGGCAAGAATGGTAACGTATTTGGTACCGGCAACTTTCACTGACGGGACACCTTTGCCTACATCGGTAATCAGGAGGGGATCGCCAATTGCTCCGATTCTTCCAATTCTTGGAGATGGTGTTGAGGCGAGTGGTTCCTTTCGAGATTCGGCCGAAAGGCATCTGTTTGCTGGCACCAATTCGGCTAGATTCGTATTGTGGTCTCGCCTTGTGACAAATGCCGGCATTTTTTTTCCCTTACGAAAGCGGACAAACAATTCTTCCACATTTGCGACTAGAAGCAGTGATGTCACAATCTTGTCACCAATTATCGCTCCTGCTCCCGTGGTATGCTCGGTGGTAACAATCACGGTACGGTCGTATGCAAGTTCGACAGATGCCCTTATAC
>SIBU01000024.1 GCA_009695005.1 Candidatus Tayloriibacteriota bacterium | reverse complement strand
TTTACTAATTTATAGGGATGTAAAACATACGATCGAATTTGCGACCCCCACTCGTTATCTGTAGTCGCAGAAATTGCCAAGCCACGCTCTGTGGCTTTTTCTTTTTCCTGTTGCAATCGCCACACCTTCGCAGAAATAGTTTTCAATGCCTCATCACGATTAGCTTCCTGAGTTCGCTGACTTGTTGCATGCGCTGTAACACCAGTGGGTTTGTGTGTAACACGCACCGCCGTTTCTCGCTTATTTACATTCTGCCCACCTGCCCCGCCACTTTTCGAGAAAGAAATTTCCAAATCAGTTTCAGGTATCTCAAATTCCACCGCTTCAAATTTCGGTAAAATTTCTACCATAGAAAAACTCGTATTACGTTTTCCTTTTGCATTAAAAGGACTCATCCGCACCAGACGATGCACCCCTGATTCGCTCTTGAGCGTTCCATAGGCATGCTTGCCATGAATTTCAATAGAAATACTTCTATACCCACCATTTCCATTCTCATTCTTATCAAGGAGTATGGTAGAAAAATTTTTTCGTTCACAAAATTTCAAATACATTTCATAGAGCATCTTTGAAAAATCCTCAGCATCATCTCCTCCTGCACCAGTAAAAATAGAGAGCACCGCATTCCCCTTGTCATATTTCCCACCACCTTCTAATTTAATTTTCAAATCCTCAATTTCTTTCAAAATAGCTTGAGCATTATTTTTATCATTCCAAAAATCAGGCGCATACATCTGCACCTCCAGTTCTATAATTCTTTTTTCAAGATCTTCTTTTTTGATCTGATGAATAGCCATACGCCAATAATACATGAAACCACAAAAATGACGAGACCCACATGCTCAGCTTTTCCAATAACATCAACGGCACCCTCTATTTGGCCACCCAGAAGGGCTCCTACGAACCCCATTGCGGTAGCACGTATAAAAGTTCCGACAAATGATCCAACCAAATAGGTTCTCATAGAGAGGCGCAATACTCCAGGACCTACAGATAACAGTACGCTTGGTAAAATAGGCAATGCTCGTAATCCTGTAAAAATAATTTCATCCCACCAATTTTTATTAAGTTTTTCATCAAGCTCCTCTACTTGCTGCCAATTAATCCCTAACCATTTACCCCATTTTTCAATAGCAGGTTTTCCTCCAAAATAACCCAGTGCGTAATATGGTAATGAACCTATGGTCACACCGACTGCTGCGGGTAATCCAATAACTACCATCGCCTTGCCGAGTAAAAGCCACGAGAAGGAGATGTCGCCGAGAAGGATCACACCCGCTGATAGTTGCACTATTGATGATGGGATAATATAAAACAACTCCTCTGCGAGTGCACCAAAAAAAACCCCCATAAACCCTAGGTGTTGCACCCATCCAATAATTGTCTGCAGCAATGCTTCAATCATTACTTCATTTTAGCATACATCACCCAGTAGTTTCTCTTATATGACTGATTCCCCCACTTTTGATATCCTTCTGCTTTTTCGAGTTTAATTATTTCAAAATACTCACTATATAAATCAACAATGTCTTGTTTGGTAAAAACTCGTTCGGTAACTCCGACCCCTGGTAATACATAGGTGTCTTTTTCAGATCCTGGATTTTCCTTGATCAGCTGTTTTGCATTCTTGTCCCCATCCAAACAAAGAGTCCGTACGAACATATATCCGCCTTGGCTTAAAACACGCTTCATCTCTTGTAAGTACACCTCCCGCTCAGATTCATTTAAAGAATTTGATGATGTCACATCTAAAACAATATCAATTGAACCGTCTTCAATAGGAAGATTCTCTCCGATTGATCGCACTTCGTAGTTAATATTTAAACCTTCTCCAAGTTTTTTAGCTGCAACGATGGCGGTCTTGGAAATATCATATCCGATTCCAGATTTCGCATACCCTTCTACAAAATATTTTACATTTTTCCCATTCCCACATCCCAAATCAAGTACGACACATTTTTCGAGATCCACCTTTTCATCGCGACGGAGCCATTTACAAAATTCTTTAACCACCGTAAGCGGCTCTGTGCCCAATGTCAAAAATTGTGGTTGTTGATATTCCTTTTCCCAAGCTTGATTATTGTTCATATATTACATTACATAAAACGTATCCATGCCCCAAATTTTTTTCTTACCCGCAACTGCTGCATAAAATCCAATGTGAATTACTAATGCAATGAGATACCCACTAGGAATATATGTCAAACACATTGCAAAAATAATTCCACCAAGCAGACTAGCGGTCACAAAAAACATGGCCTTTTTCAATGGGATGACCAACATGAGTGGAACATGGATAATGAAAAATACGAGGGTAAATAGTATGACTGGATTAATAACCAACAGTATTCCTTGAAGAATTCCAAAAAGTATCCACACCATGATTTGTTGAAAAATAATTTCCGCAGTCTTGGAAAGAAAGACATTTCTTGATACATCGAAAGGAACATAATCTCTTTTAGTAAGGCTGTGGTACCACAGCACCAGAGCCACTACCACAAGGAGTAGGCCCATCATGGCAAACAAAGGCTTGTTGCCCATAAGTGCCCATTTAATTTCTGCACGAAAAATTATAAGCCCTAACAGACTCATGGCCGCATACCATCCCACAACTACCCTGGGACGATTTTTGTACAAAATATTTCTCTTTTTCAAGAAAAGGTAGTAGCCAGCAAATGCCGCGTACCATATGAAAACCCAAATTAGTATATTCATGAGCCATTGCCCAGAATCGAACTGGGGACTTCCATCTTACGAAGATGGCACTCTACCGACTGAGTTACAATGGCAATATAAGCACTGTATCAAGAAAATACAGAACTCTCAAGAATTTATAATTCCTCGAGAGGGATACCTGCAGTTAAATGCTGATAATTATTCAATGTAATAAGCCTCCATTCTTTTTTGTTATCCTTCTCGACAAAACGTATTTCTGATACGCCTGAATTTGCTACAGGAAATTTCATTCTTGTACTATAAAAAACTTCAGGTGTAAGAAAATCTCCTAATAGCACATGGAGTATCATCGTGCCCATAAAATAGGCGTGGCTGACAATGAGGATATTTTCACCTTCTTGATTCTCTAAAAAAGTAAGTGCGTTGCGGGCGCGTTCTACTAAATCATAAAAATTTTCCTCATCAGAATAGTGCCACGATGGATCGTGCCTATTGGCAACAATCAGATCCATTATATCTTTTTGCTCCTGTGATTCTTTATGAGTACCGATAATTTCTGTTGGATTTTTCCGCTCTTTGAAAAGATCAGAGTATTCCAACGGTGCCGAGATTGCTTGAGATAAAATTTCAGCACTTTCCTTCGTACGCAAATATGGACTGCAGATTATCTTGCTAAATTTGATATCTTTTAATTGAGCAGTTGCCAAGGCCATCTGTTTGCGTCCATGCTCAGAAAGGGATCCTTCTGGTCCTTGTTTCAATCCAAGCGCATTCAATTCTGTTTCGCCATGGCGAATAATAAAAATATTCATGGAGCCATTGTCGGGAATCGAACCCGAGACCTCGTCATTCGTTTACACTTCCATTTCATCCTTACGGACTTATAGGGAGACTAGACTGTATCTTACGCATACCTTTCGGCTTAGCGTCCCTTGTCAGTCGTTCGGGCGCAAATACAGAATAATCTGCATTTGCGCCACGGTCTTGTCCTTTGCAGGATATTAACCGTAATTCGGGATTCACAAGTAAATTTCTTTACAAGTGGGCTATATCTTACGATAACCAATGACGTGCTCTACCAGCTGAGCTACAACGGCACTGCTTCGCTCGCTAGTCGCGAGCTACGCAGTGCAGAGCACTACATAACCCGTCTACTGAACTCAGCAATTCGTCTATCCTACCTTATTTTTTTGCTTTTTTCAAGGAAGGAACCGTAACCCTTGTTACTTCTTTATGACGAAAACATCCCGTATGGTGATCATTCATCATACCGATCCCCTGCATAAATGCATAGCAACTCGTAGAGCCCACAAAAGTAAACCCTCGCTTTTTCAAATCAATACTCATGGCATCTGAAATTTCATTTCGTGAAGACATTTTTGCTGTATGGTGTAACTGAGTTTGAATAGGTTTATGATTCACAAACCCCCAAATGTAATTTGAAAAAGTTCCAAATTCTTTTTGTACGGTCAAAAATGCTTTAGCATTTTTGACCGTACCTTGGATCTTAAGCTTATTTCTAATAATCCCAGAATCTTTCATAAGCCTCGCAACATCACGACTAGTAAATTTTGCTACCTTTTTTACATCAAAATTCGCATAAGCTTTCTTGAAACCATTATATTTGTGCCAAATAATTTTCCAAGACAAGCCAGCTTGGTGAGTATCCAGTACTAGTGCCTTCCATATTTCCTTATCACGAAATTCTGGGACCCCCCAAATCGTGTCGTGGTAGTGGATGAGCTCTTTATCATCACCTGGCCAATTACAGCGCTTCTTGTTCATGATTCCATAATACCTTGAAATTTTATGAAAAAATAGTATACTAGCGAAACTTGTCCTGCGCGGTTGAAGCTGTGCAGGGCGTTGTCGGGGTAGCTCAGTTGGTGAGAGCGTAGCATTCATAACGCTAAGGTCGTGGGTTCGACTCCCACCCTCGACACCCTTGAAAACTATCACTTTTCGTGATAGGATTCTAAACATTGCAGCCGTAGCTCAACTGGTTAGAGCACCCGCCTGTCACGCGGGAGGTTGAGGGTTCAAGTCCCTTCGGCTGCGCAGAGGTGACCACAAAGAATCTGATAAATTTTTGATAACCTCACCCTTTGCGGGTGTTTTTATTATTTAACAAGATGGTATACTAAACCCATGAAAAAGACGTACACCCGATCACCATTTACATCAATTATCACCCACTCGGATACCCAGCCGTATAAACTTACGATTCGTGATATTCCTACCGAGAAAAAACCTCGAGAAAAACTTCTCCGCGAAGGAGCAGGCATTTTATCAATGCAAGAATTATGGGCCATCATCCTTGGACAAGGAACCAAGAAAGAAGACATTCTTTCTATGAGCTCTCGCATCCTCAAAGAGTATGGCGAACGCAGTATTATTACTGAAACAAGTGCAAAAAAACTTTCTGCAGAACTTGATATTCCTATTGTGAAAGCAACTCAAATCATTGCCACCGTTGAACTCGGTCGTCGACTCTTTGAGCGTAATCCATCTGGTGCAAAGATTATCCGCACCGCTTCCGATGTTCATGCTTATACAAAAAATATGTGGGACTTGCCCAAGGAGCACTTGCGAGGAATTTATTTGAACAGCCACTATAAAGTTATTCATGACGAGATCATCTCTATTGGAACTATTGATGCTAATATTATCCATCCCCGCGAAGTGTTCCGACCTGCATTAGAATACGCAGCCGCAGCAGTAATCCTTGTGCATAATCACCCCTCAGGAAACCTCGAGCCCAGTGATGCTGATATCGCAATTACTCAACAACTCATCGAAGCTGGAAAATTACTCGGACTTGACCTTATCGACCATGTTATTGTTTCAAGTAAAGGATTCGAAAGCATCGTAGCCAACCTGTGAAAACTTATGAAATCAAAACAAACTATTTTGTAGTTCATGATAAACCGAAAGACGATTCCGGGGTTTTGTTGTCATTATTCAGAGACTCGCACCTCTTGTTTAAGATTCGTATTGAAAAATTAGGCAACCTAGATCAAATAACTACCGAAGAAGAATCTGAGATTATGCGCGTCATGCTCGAAGGGCTTATTGCAGCAAAAAAGAAACTCAAGTGAAATAGCTTGATTTTTTTTATATCTACGTTATACTACGCCCTGTCCCCAGAAACTTCCCAGTTATAGCGGGATAGAGTAATGGTATCTCGTCAGGCTCATAACCTGAAGACCCCGGTTCGAATCCGGGTCCCGCAACACGAAAACAAAAAACATCTGCCCATGGGCAGATGTTTTTTGTTTAGATAACGCCCGCATCACGAAACACTGTTTCAAAATAGCGACGGGTTATCTCCTTCTGCCTCTCGGTAAGGTTGTAATTTGCACCCTCGTGAGCAATAATGTTTCGCATTTTATGAGCCTCCCACGCCGATTGTAACGTTGGAAAATCATTAATACGGATTGACGTAAGTTTTGCACCAAGCCCTTCCCCTGTATATCCAAGGCTCGTTACTACCTCGTCAAGCATCGCATCGGCATCAATAATAGCTGCGCGCCAATCATTAGGATTCGTTGAATTGAAATGCGATAAAATATTTTGCCACCGCATATTTACGCGCTCAAGCTTGGTTTCAGGTTTAATAAAGTGACCCTTATATTCTCCATCCAAGGCTTCATCTATTTCAAAAATTCTAATACGTACATAAATACCCCAAATAATAAACGCAATGCATGCGAACGTGAGGATGGTTACCACCAATGCAAGGATGTGGCCAAAAGATCCTGCATAATCTGAGGTACCCGATCCAGCATTAAAACTGCCCGTCAAGATCACATTCTTGATATAAATCAAAAAATCATAGATCTTGGTGAAGATATATTCAATGTTAATAAAAGGCACATTGGTTTCCATGTGCCCATTATCGCCTATTTTTTGTTTTTTTCAAAATCACTAGTAATTGTAAACAGTGTTTCTTCCTGCCCTTGATTTGCGGTGAACTGAATTCCAAAGGGTAATCCATTCGTATCACTTCCCGATGGAATAGTGATCGCAGGCATATGGGTCAAGTTAGCACTGATGGTAAAAATATCTGCAAGGTACATAGACAAGGGATCTTTCTTTGCTCCGAATGTAAATGCTGTTGTCGGTGTTGTAGGTGTAAGGACTACATCTACGCCAGATTCAAACACTTTTTCAAAATCTTTTTTGATCAACTCTCGTACCTTGAGCGCCTTGTTGTAATAGGCATCATAGTACCCTGCTGATAATACATAGGTCCCGAGGAGAATACGTCTTCGAGGCTCTACTCCAAATCCTCCTCGACGAGTTTTCAAATAAGTTTCAAGGAGGTCTTTACCAGTATCTCGAAATCCATACTTCATACCATCATACCGTGATAGGTTTGAAGAAACTTCCGCCGGCATCACAATGTAATACACGGCAAGTCCTAGGTGTGCATTTGGTAATTCAATATCACGAATTTCATATCCTGCATTTTTCAATATTTCAAGCGATACTTCAAAATTCTTTTTTACTTCTGGACTAATTCCTTCCATTTCAACAAAGGCTCGCGGTACTCCGACTGTCCTCACCCGGTTCTGCTGCGCAGAACCACCCTCTCCACTAGCGTGGAGAGGGTTTCCGGACAATTGCTTTCTTACTTCATCAGTAAGACTTGTCGCATCCATGGTGTCGTATCCAGAAATCGTTTCAAAAACAATTTGTGCATCACGAACATTTTTCCCGAATGGACCAATTTGATCAAGTGAGCTTCCCATGGCAATAGCCCCATGACGTGAAGTGGATCCGTACGTTGGATACATTCCTACTACCCCACAAAATGATGCCGGCTGACGCACAGAACCTCCTGTGTCAGTTCCTAGGGCAAACAGGCACATGTCTGCAGCAACAGCAGTGGCTGATCCTCCTGAAGACCCTCCGGGAACTCGTGTGGGATCAATAGGGTTTTTTGTAGGACCATAGTAAGAGGACTCTGTTGATGAACCCATCGCCGCATCATCCATATTGGTTCGTCCGATACAAATAGCTCCAGCTGTATTAAGTTTTTCAATCACCGTCGCGCTATACGCAGCGGTATAATTTTCGAGCATGTGTGAACCTGCACTTGCAATATGTCCTTTGTATAAAATATTATCCTTAATTCCATAAGGGATTCCACATAACAAATGTGCATTTCCTGCATCAATTAGAGCCTGTGCGTGTGTAATTTGTTTTTCAAATCCCTCATCCCATTCCCTAGCCCCTTCCCCAAGGGAAGAGGAACCATCAAAAAATTCAATGAATGCGTTTAGCTCTGGATTTTTTGATTTTGCATGTTCAAGGTACGCAGAAACCAGTTCATTTACAGAAATTTCTTTGGATACTAACATCGTGTGAGCTTTTTCAATGGTGAGGCTTTTGAGATCAATCATATACTAGAGAATTTTAGGTACCTTATAAAATCCGTCCTGTGATGCAGGGGCGTCAGCGAGTAATGATTCGATGTACTGACCAGATTCATGAGGATTTTCATCAAGGCGAAAACTGTTGATTTGCAAGGGTGCACTATCAACACTTGAAACATCCACATTATTAATTTGGTCTACATAGCCGAGGATTGATTCGAGGTCTTGGGCGTATTGAGCCACATCTTCATCTGTGACTTCAATACGTGCCAAATGGGCCAATTTCTTAATTTCATCTGCGGTAATCATGCCAACATCCTAGCATTTTATCCCAAACTTGTCGAAGTGAATTTTTGGTCTTCTTGCACAAAAAAGCCCGCTGTTTGGCGGGCTTCATAAATCATAATCTGTTTCCAGAGTAGTGTCTTCCTGCATTGTCAGCAAACTGAAATGCTTGGGTAATATCACCAGCAATCTTCTCAAGTCGCTTTTGAGGCTCAATTTGTGTTTCCTGTTTTAATCCTGATACCGGATTCACTGGTAACTGAGTTTTAAAATCTGATTTTGTGGTGGTGAATATAGATTTAAGACTATTTTCCATGATCTATTTTTTCAACCCCCCAATAACCATGTTCCGTTGTTTTGCTGCCCATATGTTTAGCAGAGGCTGTAAATTTAATTACTGCCACCCAGACAGCTAAGATGAGCACAATCATTAAAATATTATTTCTGGTTGCATGTTCTCCGGTAAAACCAATTATGCCGCGCATAGTTTAAGAATTTTGTTTATACAATACTGTTTGTGCTTTTATACCAAATTAAATTATCTTCGTCAAATCTGCCTCATCACATGAACGTGTTTCAAGAACCCTTGTCGAAGTGAATTTTTGGTCTTCTTGCACAAAAAAGCCCTGCTGAGGAACAGGGCTTTTTTTAATTACTCAATCTGTGCCTTTATGAATTCAAGAATAGTATCCATATCCTCACTATAAATGGCAGTAAAATTCACATAGTGACCAGCATCTACTTTTTTCTTTAATTCGAGAATGGTTTCTTCTTCCTTTCCATTTAAAACATTCAGGAGAAGTACTTGGGAAATATGAAATAGTGCGCGTTCGGTTTGAGAATGCGTCTCACAATAACCAATAAATCTTT
>SIBU01000007.1 GCA_009695005.1 Candidatus Tayloriibacteriota bacterium | reverse complement strand
TGATTTTATGTATAATAGTCGTATTCTAGAGGCCGGTCTTTTTTTACAACGAAAAAAGTCTGTTTTCGAGAAATATATGAGTTTGCGGCTGTAGCTCAGCTGGTTAGAGCGCTCCCCTGTAGATATGCAGCTTTCTGTCGAAATGGCAGTTTGAAACTCTCTGGGATATCGGTGAAGGCTAAGTTCGTTTGAGACGAATATGCGAATACCGAGGGAACCCTTCCACAATTTTACTTTCATAATAAATGAGTAAAGAGAAGGGGCGCCGTAGAGACTAGATACCAGAGCACCTAAGGGAACAAAGTGAACACTTATGCCGACTTACAAGTCGGCATAAGGCTCACACTCCTATGGTGAAGATATAGTCCACGCCTTTATGAAAATATTGGATAAGTGCACGGGAGAGGTCACCGGTTCAAATCCGGCCAGCCGCGCAAGATGGGACTTAAGGAGGCGAAAGCCTCCTTTCGTCTTTGTGGGTCTTTGTATTTCGTCAGTTCTAACCGATTATATTCTTTTTCCATCGCAGGATAGCGTTCAATGATGGGTTTTAGCCATTCGTTAGGCAAGATAACGAGTTTTCGGTCCTTGAGCGTGTAGTTCTGACCAAGTGCCGACAGTATCTCTTTTTTAGTATCGAGGTCGCCGCTCACAAATGCCTCCCGCGCGTGGCAAGCAAACTCAAAAGTCTTTTCTGTAAGTTCAAGCCAGTTGACGGCGCGTACTTCTGTTGACCGCACACGCTCTGTGAGGACCGCAATTTGGTTTTGTAGGCTCTTACGCTCTTTTACAAACTCCTCATCGCTTATGAGCTCACTGTAGCGCATTTTTGTGAGTGCATCTAATTGCCGTTGCGTAGCAGTCAAAGTTTTGTGTTGGTTTTCGTACACGGCCGTTCGCTCTGTAATTTCGTTATCATTGTTTTCCCGCAAGATTGTTAATGCCCAATCTTTGAATTCTGGCAAAATAGTGATGTTGCCGAGTTCGGATTCAATCTGTTCTTCCAGCATCTCGGATGAAAGGTATTTATTTTGCGAACAGGGCACTCCATTTTTCTTACGAGTACAGAAATAGTAAGTAAAGTTTTTCAGTTTTCCTGTCGCTTTAATGATTTTTGGCTTTTCAATGGCGGTAATAGCACATCCACACTCTCCGCACCGAATCATGCCTGTAAAAGCAAAATGATGCGTTTTAGGGCGTGGTTTGCCTTCTCTTCCGAGCATAATTTGTACTCTGTCATATTCCTCAAATGTAACCATCGGTTCGTGTGTGCCTTGATGGGTTCTGCCACCATATTCAAAAAGTCCAACATAGAAAGGGTCGGTGAAGATGCGATAAATAGTGCTTCGGGAGATTGGTTTTCCTCCTTTACGTTTCGTCTTGCGTGTCCGTAAACCCCATTCGTCATTCGCAATGTCGCGTATCTTGGGAGGGGTATAGTTTCCAGAAAGCATAAGGTCCCACATCTTGCGGATGATAGGGAAGCGTTCTGGGTCTTTTACAATGTAGTTTTCGCCCCGTGTTTCTGTTTTAGTGTTTAGGTAGCCAAGTGGAGCTAGTATAGGAGCCATACCTTTCACTAGTTTGCTATCAATACCTCGCTTTACTCCTTTCTTTAAGTCCAAAATAAATTGATTAGCTGACCCGCTCTCAACACTCAAGAGCAGGGCATTATCATCTGGTCTGTATTCGCGGTTTATAGTCCGTATGATTTTAATGACGCTCTGTTGAAGTAGCCACTGTATTTTTCCACTATCAACGGGATTGCGCGAAAGGCGATTGATTTCCCAGCAGAGGATACCGTCTGCTTCACCGTTCTCAATGCGTTCAAGCATTTTATCAAACACGGGTCGGTTATTTGGATTCTTGGCCGATTTTGATTCAGGGAGTATTTCTACAATTTCAAACTTCATTTCCTCCGCGAGTTTGGTCAAGCGGTCTGTCTGGTCGGGAATTGATTGGACCTGTCTTTCTTCTCCCTCGCTTGATTTGCGAACGTAGAGAAAATATTTAATTTTTTCGTTTTCTTTATTCATATAAAAACCCTAAAGGGACGGTCTGGTTGTCCCAACCCGCTTGCTCCGAAGAGTAGCCTTGCTGGCAGACCGCCCCTTTAGGGTAGCAAGGCAATAAAAAACTCCTCGGAATACTGGCAGGCGGGACAACACAAGTATTATACATCATTTTTTATGGTTACCAAAACTCTTATCAAACTTTGACGCCATCATTATCCAACCCATCTCTAATCTCTTATTTAGCCTCATTAGTCGCCTGTATTTTCTTGTTGGCCTGCCTTTGTAATAATATCGCTTTACTTCCTTTTCCGCCCGTTCTATATCAGGGATGGATATAAAACCCTTATTTCTTCCACCCTGCATTTGAGAGGTATAGGCAACGTTCCCGCAATGTCGGCAACCGAACCATTTGCCAATACTGAAAAGTACCCCCACCCGCCGCCCACAATACTTTCCGTTCTTGCTTAACGGGCAGATAAACCAGTATCGCTTACTGCCATAATTGCAGGGGGTAGCAGTGAGTTCCACCTTATAATCCATACTTTCCTTTTCTTCCGTCGCATGATTTGTGTGCCTATACTGCAATGTGATATTGTCGCCTGTTTCTTCATTGGTACAAACGGTAAAACTAATACTGCTTTTGTTGCCGCCATAAGCCCATTTAATACCTCCAAACCGCCAACCACCATCAAGATAGCCGTGCTTTTTTAGCCAAAAAATTCCCAATCTATTACTCCATTCTGCTTCTTGTTTTGCCATAAGTTCTAATTGGCCGAAATCATTAGAGATTCAGGTGCTTTTAATTTCTCAAATTCTTAAAAATTATGATATTTGTAGAGGCACGGTGTTGGAAATTATGGGAACACAATTGAATATAGTAAATTCATTTCTCTATTATTTGGGGAGCATATAGTTAACCTTACTTAATAGGAAATCTATTATGTTACATAAGAGTTAACTATCATTAAGTTATTCTATATTGTTAACTATATATAATTAACTATAGGCCCTCCCATTCACCGTCTTTAAGTCCATACTTCTTTTTGTGTTGGGTGTTCAATGCCCCTTTGTACTCAATCCACACTCGTTTTTCCAGTTTTTGCCACAGCTCTTTATCTGGCAGAAAAAATATCGGGTGGTATCTTCCCCCTCCTAAATAAGAGGGGGGCATGAACCACAACATTTCCCCGTTCATGTTGGGGAACTTTGATTCTGTTATCCGAAAACCTCTGATTACAAAATCCCCAAAATCAAGCCCAATTATCGCCTTCGTTTTTTTGTCCTCTAAAATTTTGATTTTCAACTCAATCTCGTCTAGTTTAATTTTCATTGTAATAATCACTTGTCAGGCGTTAATCTTGTAATGGCGATGCCGTTTGGGCTTGTTTATCGTTGTCCTCAATAGGGTTTGATAATTCTGTGAGACGGGCAAGAATGCTCCTTTTGTCCCCCCTGTCATAGTCGTCTCTTTCTACCAATTTATTGAACCAACGGGCAATTATTTCTCTGGTAAATCTTTGGACCTTCACAGCCTTCGCAAAGTTTATGTAACTGCTCATTTTCGGATTCTTTGACTGAAAATTATTAAATCGTCTTTGTATGCTTCTCATATTCTTTTTGAATAGGTGATTGATAAGTGATTTGCATGAGTCGGACCAATTTCATTCCTTTTTCCAGTGCGGTGGCGCGGTCAATGGTTATACCAAGGTTTTTTCGGTACAGTTCAATGAACTCGTCCAAATGTTGGTCCGAAATCTGCATAGCAAAACTACTCCGCCTGTTGGTACAAACGGGTCTTAATTTCCTTCAGGGCATTGAAGTAAAGCAGGGGGTCGACCTTTAGCTCATGTGCCCAAAACGCCTGAACTAACTTATCTAAGCCAGTTTCACGCCGAAACAGAAAATATGCTTTACGTAGATTCTTTTTATCTATTGCCTCGAGATGATAGGAAAGGGAAATGCCAGCCGCCAAAGCGAGGTCTGCCGTACTGAAAAAATCACTATTGTTTAGGCTTTCTATTGTCATATTCATCAAAATGAAAAACCACAATCTTGATGATTGCAGTCTAAAGAGAAACGAGCGTTTAAAAAACTACTCTATTTGCGGCTCATTAAAAGTTCTTATTCTTTCGTCTTTTTCCTTCCACGCCGATTATTTTTCTGATGTGGTCGGGGTTAATCGATGGGAAACCTTCCTCCCGAAGTTCGCGCGCAATCACATACTCATCTTTCTTTTCAAGATGTTTTTCATAAATCTTGCTGTCCCGTCCTTTATAAATCTTCTTCCTGATTCGTTTTTGTCGCATCTCACGGTTTGGAAAATAACGCCACATTTTCTTTATGTAACTAATCACGTCCCGTTGGGAGGCGCGCGGATGAATAATTAGTACAGGCCATTTTTCAGAAACTCTTCTGAATAGAAATTCGAAATTATATGGGTTGCTTCTCTCATCTAGCAAAAAACAACCGAACAACTCATTTCCCTTTGTATAAATAATCTTATTGAAGAAAATATAATCTTTTATGAACTCGTCAAACTTGAGCGGTAGCTTAAAGTGTTCGGCAATTTGTATAGAGGCGTTTGTAATTTCGGAATAATCGTCCGCTTCTCCAAGAGGAAGACCGTCATGGTGTTTTTGTAGCATCGTCCCAACCTTATCGATGGTCAACCACTTCATGAGTTCTTCTAAGCTCTTAAATCCTCGGGAAGGCATATTAAACTTTTTTCTTATGATTTCTATTTTATTTTGAAAGTCCTCGGTTGTGGATATTGTAAAGAAAAGTTCGAGGTTTTTGTTAGTTTTTTTCATTTTAATTTTCATACTAATTTATCCCCTAAATCTACTCTTTATGGGTCGATTTTACAATCAAAAACTGAACAAGTGAAATGGGAGGTAGGGCTAAATTACTAGCCTTTCAAAACAAGAAATACCGTGGTAATGTTTAGGTACAATTTAATAAGCCAAGTAGCCTAAACTAGGGAATAATCTCTGGCATGGTGAAAAATCGCACGATACCAAAAAACCCATTATCAGGGTGCGTATCGTGCGTCATACAGGGAAACTTGTATGGGAGTCGTAAGACTTCACCTGGTAGTGGGCTTTTTGTATGCAAAAACTGAAAACAAAAGAAAAGGTAAATAAATTTTTTGAGAAAGCAAACAAGGAGCTTTTTGAATCGAAACCTGCTACCGTTCGAGATTGGTTTGAGATTCTAACCTCTATGGTTGGGATTGTGGTAGTTGCAGTTTTCCTGGGCGGGCTCATCTTTGCTCGGTTTAGTGGTGCGTTACCAACTTTTTATTTTGGTTGGCATTAAAATTTTTTAATATGAGAAAAATAATTATTGCGTTGCTCGTCTTGGTCCCGAAATCCTCATTTGTCGCAGTTGCGAAAATGGACAAGAAAGAGAATATTGTCCGTACTGTCAAAGAAATTTCATAACAAATTTACATCCCCCTCGTTCCCGATTTTGCTTAACCAAAAATGGCTACCGTCAAACGACAAACACCTCACCAGTCAATTATCAGTTTCTCTGATTTTGATATTCGCCTTTTTGTTAAGTACCAAAATGGTCTAGCTAATAAAATAAGGGTATGGAAATTGCACAAAGACAGTAGCTTCCTACAAATGTTTAATACAAAGAATTTAATTTGGGCCATATATAATCAAGATGCGAAATATTTGCATGGATGGTTTTTCAAGGAGGGCGATTTCTCGCAGGTTTTAACTAAAAAAATCGCAAATTGCTCAAGTTTTGAAGAACTCCAACAACAACTAATTGAACTTGAGAATATTATTCGGGGTGAATTACCTAACAATCTTGAAGTTTAGCCAGACCGAGACGGACCAGTTTAATCCAGGTATAAAAGAAAATATCCTGTTAGATTTAGCTAACACAAACTAGCAGAATGTCGTAAATTATGCTATACTATGTAAGTAGTTCATTGAGTTATCAACTTGTAGTCCGCGCACTTAATGCGGACCGTTTATGTCTCCCGCAAGGGTAGGCGACTTGGGAAATCTGTAAGGAACCACAAGATATAAACGACTGACCATTAAAGCGGTTGGGAGATTTCATGGAGCTGTCGAGCTCGATTAAATCTCTTAGTCGCTTTTTTGTTTGTCTAGTCCGCAACGAAAGCTCTGGGGGCATTAGCAGATTACAAACAAAAAATATGATTTACACTAAAAAAATACAAGATGCGATTAAGTTCGCCACGAAAACCCACGAGGTTTACCAGAAACAAACACGCAAAGGAAAAGACATAGCGTATATCACGCATCCGCTTTCTGTGGGCCTTATTTTGGCTCTAGCAGGGGTAAACGAGGATGTTGTGATTGCGGGTATTCTTCACGATACCATTGAGGACAGCTCTTCGGAAAAGAAGGTAACGCCAGAAATGCTTACTGAAAAATTTGGTAAAAATGTGGCGGACCTTGTTTTGAACGTAACCGAACAAAACAAAGCTCTATCTTGGGAAGAAAGAAAAAAGGAAGCTCTCGAGCATATCAAAACCTTTTCCCATGACGCTCTCTTGGTAAAGTCCGCAGACACTATCAGCAATGTTTCCGAACTTCTTGATGATTACGCAAGGTATGGCGAAAAAGTCTTTGCCAACTTCAACGCGCCGAAGGAAAAACTGGTCAAGAATTATCTTGGGGTGCTACGGGCTGTTTTGGGGGGTTGGCTTGAAACCCCTCTGGCGGATGATTTGGAGGGCATGACAAAGGCCCTTGAAAGAATTAAATAACATCTGTTCTTTGTGTCGGGTTGTTAAAAATAACAGCGATTATTACGATAACAGGCAAAAGACTAATAAAAATTACAATGGAAACAAGAAAAGATGGAAAACCACCTTTCAAACTGGCAATCATAGATTTGTTTGACGCGTACCACTACGCAGACTTCTTTGAAGATGAGTGGCGGTATGCGTGGCTCACTGGAGGGTATGCCCCCTATAGTAGTTACGAAAAGGTTGTTGCTTTGGCAGATAGATTGTTTGGGGCTTTGAACCCCAACGCTAAAACGCAACCAGAATGGTATGAATGGGATGCAGGCTATGATGTTCGTATTTATGATGCTGACCTTGCGTGTGTTTATAAGGCGCATGAAAAACTCCCCAAATCCTTGCCAATTCGCTCTTAAAACAGCGGGGGGTATATGGGGGGGGGTGTGGACAATTCGGTAAGTAAATGTAAGATGATTCGGCTATAATGTATATGCAACCTATGACCTCTCAAAAACCAATAAATGCTTTGATGGTTGCGGACTATATTCTGCTTAAAGCCAAGCAGGAAGGTAAGCCGATAACCAATAAGAAGTTACAGAAATTGCTTTACTATACGCAAGCGTGGTCCGCCGCACTTCAAAATAAGAAACTGTTTGATGACAGAATAGAGGCGTGGATACATGGACCAGCCGTGAAATCCGTTTATCTTGCATACAAAGAGTTTGGGGCTGAACCCATTGTCAAAAATGTTACCTCTGAAATGGTGAAAGGTCTTCCGAAGGAGGCCACTTCTATTATTGACCAAGTCTGGTCAATTTATTCTAAGTATGATGCACCGTATTTGGAGTACTTAACTCACTCAGAGGAACCGTGGCAGAAAGCTAGACAAGGCCTTGAACCGCATATTGTTTCTGAAAATGAAATCACTTTTGAAAGTATGCGAAATTTCTACAAACAGAAGCTTGCTCCTAGTTCTTAAATAAAATGTCTCTTATTCCTACCCCAGAATCTGGGGAAGTTCAGAAAGGTACCCAAGACATACCTGAAACTGTCCCCATTCTTCCTCAAGAAGATGAAGACCCCGAAGCCAAACGCTATCGGATTTCTTTTGCGCGCTATAAACAAGATGAATGTCAAATGGACGGAATGAACCCTAACAACGCTAAAGTAGTTCTTACAACTTTAAGAGACGTTGGTATTTACTTTACCAGTGAGGACAATTATTCAGCCAATTCAGGTAAGGCAGAAATCAAAAAGGTTACTTGTGATGGTGAATACAAGACTTTATTTCGGGGTTTAGGGGAAGATGCTGAAATAAAGGAAATAAAATATGTGCATCACAATAAAAGTATTGATGTGCGACTCTTTTACTTTTCACTTGTGAAAGACAAGACTTTTTATTTAATCGCCACCCGAGAATCTCACTATGATACAGATAAAGGTGATTTTCGTAAGAAAGCCAAAAGACGATTTTGATAAATTATGGGGAGCAAGTGTGGCACTATACTCTCAAAAGTGTTGGAAAATAGATAAGAGTGTTATTTCCTCGTTCAAAGCTGGTTCTAACATCGTCCACCAGTCCGCGCAGACAAAAAAGCCCTTCGGGGCTTTTTTGCTGTGTGGCTGGAGTGAGACGCCTGCGCGTCTCACGTCCGGATTTGAACGCCGGAGCGAGGGCTCCAGCTAGCAAGCGGGACCGCGAGTCGGCGCCTAGACTTTTCTGAGTGGCGACGAGGAAAAAGTCGGAGGCAAAACTCCGGCCAGCCGCGCATCGAAAAATAACCATAGAAATATGGTTCTTTTTTTATGCAAGGGGGTTGGATGGGGAACTGGTATAATAAAAATATGAATCGAATTAATTTTTAACTGATACCAGGATAACAGCGTATCTCTATCTAGGTTTGGCAATAACTGGTATTTTTGTATTTGTATTTGTATTTGTGTTTGCTGAAGGATGCCGAGAAAAATCCGGGTCTAGAGCAATATAAGAATAAATAAAATATATAGAAATATGATCAAATACGTAGCCTTCCTTCGTGGTGTTAATATTGGTGGAAATAATAAAGTAGAGATGGTGAGACTAAAGAAATCTTTTGAATCTTTAGAATTTTCAAATGTGTCTACTTATCTAAATTCAGGAAATGTTATTTTTTCAGACACTAGTAAAAACGTAAAGAATATTACTGATAAAATAGAAAAAGAAATTTTAAAAGAATTTAAACTTGAGATAAGGGTCATGGTGCGTGATATAAAAAACATAGAAAAGATTTTGGATAATATACCCGTATCTTGGATAAGCGAACTTGGCATGCGCCCACATGTTGCTTTTCTGTGGGCAGATATAGATTACCCCGATATTTTGAAGTTAGTAGGTGTTAATCTAAAAGTAGATCAGGTGAAATATGTTCCCGGTGCAATACTGTGGAATGTGGAGTTAAAGTATTGGAGCAAGGACACCGTATACAAATTTACCAATGGTAAGTTGTCAAAACAAATAACAGTGCGAAGTATAAATACAGTGAGAAAATTAAATGAATTAATGAAATAACTAGTAAAAGATTTGAAGCTGCTTAAATTGATATATAGATATAACCACTATGCTGTCTTATGGCAGTTCCGACTTCGCACCACAAGGGCATTTCTTGTTTTCTAGTTTGCTTTACTCATAAGTAAACAAGGTCATTCACTAATCTGTACATAGAAAAAGAGCCATAGAAATATGGTTCTTTTTCTGTATACTGATTGAACTTAAGAACTGGTATAATTTTTTCATGAGAATCCTAATTATTGGTGGTGGAGGAAGAGAGCACTCTATTGGATGGAAATTAAAACAATCAAAGAAAGTAAAGAAAATATATTTTTCTCCTGGAAACGGAGGAACAAGTTTGATCGGAAAGAACATACAGATTGATAACTCAAACCACCAAAAGGTAGGATCCTGGGCAAAGAAAAACAAAATAAACCTTGTTGTTATTGGTCCCGACCAATATCTAGCAGAGGGACTTGCTGATAGTTTGCAAAAGAAAAATATAAAGGTATTTGGTCCAACAAAGATTGCGTCAGAAATTGAATGGTCAAAGTCTTTTGCTAAACAATTTATGATT
Source organism: Candidatus Tayloriibacteriota bacterium (assembly GCA_009695005.1). Lineage (GTDB taxonomy): Bacteria > Patescibacteriota > Minisyncoccia > Phycocordibacterales > SIBU01 > SIBU01. The sequence goes on along the minus strand of SIBU01000007.1, from coordinate 34,803 downwards.
GAGGAAGGCATTCCTACGGCAAAATTTGCAATATTTAATAATTTTGAAAAAGCTAATAGCTACATAAAAAAGCAGAAATTTCCTTTAGTAATAAAGGCTGACGGTTTAGCTTCAGGAAAAGGAGTTGTTATTGCTAAGTCATTTCTTGAAGCAGAGTCTGCTTTAAAGGAAATGATGAAGAAGAAGATTTATGGCAATGCTGGAAGTCGGGTAGTAATTGAGGAATACTTAACGGGAAAAGAAATCTCTATTCACGCTTTTTCTGATGGAAAAACAACTAAATTATTTCCGTCGTCGCAAGACCATAAGAGAATTTTTGATAGTGATAGTGGTCCAAATACAGGAGGAATGGGAACCATTTCACCCTTACCTTGGGTAACTAAAAAATTGATGCTGGAGATTCATAAAAAAATTGTTAAACCTACAATCAAAGGATTAGAGAAAAGAAATAGAAAATTTGTAGGAGTTCTTTATCCAGGAATTATGGTCACAAAACAAGGTCCAAAGGTAATTGAATTTAATGCTCGGTTTGGCGACCCAGAGACTCAAGTGTACATGAGACTATTAGAAAATGATTTGCTGGACATTTTGTTTTCTTGTATTGAGGGGAGGTTATCTAAAACTAAAATTAAATGGAAAAAGGAAAGTGCTTCTTGTGTCGTGCTTGCTTCAGGCGGATATCCAGGAAAATATAAAAATGGCTTATCAATTAAATGGATAAGTGATATCAAAGGCACTAGTGTTTTTGTATTTCATGCCGGCACTAAAAAAGTTAAAAATAAATTTGTAACTAATGGTGGGCGAGTTATCAATGTGACGTCTACTGGTAGGACTTTGAAAAATTCTTTGAATAAAACCTATAAAGCAGTTAATACTATCGATTTTAAAGGAATGCAATTTAGGAAGGATATAGGAGTAAAATCTTTATAAACACAAGGTAGGGTGAAATATAGGAATGTGGATAGTAGCATTATTTCTCATCTCAAAGCTGGTTCTTGTGTCGCACCACAGGGCATTTTTTGTCTTTGTTCATGGGTAAACAAAGCCGTCCGCTAGTCCGAGCCAATTAAATTCACTCATCCAATCCCTTAACCGAGGGATTTATTGGGTCTAACTTGGTATAATTTCATTGTATGAAAAATACACAGAAAAGTTTAATTACTCTACTATTAGTAATTCTCGTCATTTTATCTATTTTGGGTGGTGTATATTTTTATTCAAAAAAGATTCAAAATGCTCTAATTCCTCAAGCGGTTGGAGGCGATACTCAACAAGTAAACAATACATACACTACGCCTTCTTTATCTTCACTGTCTGTCGACCAACGAAATAAGATATTAGCTGAGAGCAGACAAACTAATGATAACCTAGAGACGTCTAACCTTAGTGGTTTGCTTGATAGACTATTGAGTGGAGAAAACCCAAGAGATATTGGCCCAATCATAAGTTCCAAATTACAAACTGATTCCGAGCAAAAAATATCACCAATTTATTCCAAGTTTGCTTCAGCTCTTCATGACCCCAAAATTGATAGAGACATTAAAATTAGTCTCATTAGAGTATTGGGAGATACCGCGACCACTGGCGCTTTAAAAATCATAATTGAAAATTTGCTAACTGATACAGATAGTAAATTAACTGCAGAATATCAACAAGCAATTAGCCGTAGCGCCGACATGCGTTGGGGGGATAGATTTAACGAAGAATTATCGCCCATTCTTGAAGCTGCTTACAAAAATAGTGTTAAAAGTAATAACACAAATGTTTGGACGTTGTCTTCAACTCTCGCAGGTATCGGTGCACCAACCGGAATAGCTTTACTGTTAGAGGATGCTATAAAAAAAGGAGAAGGCCCTTCAAATTCTGCTCGGTTTGCGCTTTTGAAAACAAGAAATCCTAGAGCAATCGCAGTATTAGCAAAAGGCCTTCGAGATCAAGAAGTGGGTAATTTAGAATTGATAATATGTGCAAAAACACTTGCAGCCATGGGTAGCTCTATTGCGACTAAAGAAATTATCGATTGGGCAAAGGGTAGAGACGCAAGTTATGCTCCGTTGGTTAAATCGTTGCTGTTAAAAATGCGTGACACAGATTCTGTAGATTTAGTAAAAAAGGTTATTTTTAATAAGGAACCCTTTAAAAGTATTGAAATAAAAAACGCTGTCAATGATGTATTAGAATATGTAAGTACGCATTAAAATTTGATGTCTAGGTGTTTAGAAAAGAAAGTGAAGAAAAAGTTCAGTACATTTATTAGTAGATAATAAATGAATCGCACCGCAGGGAAAATGTTGGAATATAGATTGTAGTGTTTTTTTTCTTAAACATCATTTCTGATGTCGTCCAGTAAGTTCCACAGCAAAAACCTCCAAAAGGGCTTTTTGTGTTACGATTCAATTTATGAAATTAAAAGATCAACAATCAATTGTCCGGGCGGCCAAAGCCGGAGGAAAAGTGATTCAAAGCTATTTTGGGAAAACTCTAACAATTACTGAGAAAAGTGTCGCTGCGGATTTTAGAACTGAAGCAGACATTGGTTCAGAGAAGGCGATATTGGCAATTTTGGAGAGGACTTTTCCAACATACAATATTTTCTCGGAGGAGTGTGGGTTTATCGATAAAAAATCCGATTATACTTTTTATATCGATCCTCTCGATGGTACAAACAATTTTGCCTTGGGTATTCCAAATTTTTCAGTTTCAATCGCCTTAGTAAAAGGTACGGAAACCATATTTGGACTGGTTTATTTACCATTACATGATTTGGTGTATCGGGCAGTTAAGGGAGAGGGAGCCTTTTGTAATAATCAAAAACTAAAACCGTCTGTTGAGGTTACGCTTGATAGAAGTACTAGTGCTTTTGTCTGTGGCTATCACTGTCCGAAGCCAGTTATCATAAAATTCCTAAGTAGTATGACTACAAAGATGAAGCGAGTGCTTGTCAGTTGGTCTGTAGCCTCTGATATATGTTTATTGGCCTCTGGAAAAATTGAAACATTAATAAATTTGAATACCGAATTGCATGATTTTCTTGCCGGAAAGCTTATTGCAAAGGAGGCCGGCTGTGTGGTTACTGATTTGAATGGAACGTCAGAAAAAAATGATTTTAATGGGAATTTTCTTATGAGTTCTAATGCAGTTATACACAGAAAGTTACTTAAAACGATTGTTTAAAAAAAAAGGATAATATGCTATACTTTAAAGCGTTAGATTATAAGCATTAAAATATTAAAATATGATAAATAAAGAAAAATTAGCAGTTAGTTTGGCATCGGGAGTTATGTTGTTTTCTGCGACTTTTGCGTTTGCACAAGCTCCTTCAGTAGGTAACGTTCCTCCTCCAAAGCCACTTCCAACCGTAAGGCCCGTAAAGGCTATTAGTGAGGCGCGTAAAGAAGCGGTAGAGGTTCGCAAGGAGGCAGTCTCAAATTCTAAAGAACAGATCAAAGAAATAAAAAATAAGGCTAAAGAGCAAATTAAAGATACGAGAGAGCAACTAAGAGAGACGAAAGAACAATCCAGAATGCAGGTTAAAGAAACCGTTAAAGCTACTCAAGAGGCAAGAAAGGAAGCTATGGAGGCCGCAAGAAAAACTCGGATAACTGCTTTGGAGACAGCTAGAACTGCAATGAAGGCGGCGCTTGATTCTGCTACCGCGACAAGAGACACAGCTCTAAAGTCAGCTAAAGATGTCATGAATACTGCAATGACCGCTGCAAAGACTAATAATTCAGTAGAGGCTGAAAAGGCTGCACGTGATGCGAATAAGGCGGCTGTACAGGTTGCCAGGGATGCATACAAGACTGCCGCACAAGCTGCCAGAGACGCTTATAATGTTTCTGTAAAGGCAGCAAATGATGCATTTAAGCAGGCTGAAATTGCTGCTAAGCCAGCACCGGCTGTTAAAACCGCGGCTCCTTCAGCTACCTCAACTATTACAACTACAACTCAATAGTCTGCACTTTAAAAATCACCCAGGAGCCCACGGGCTTCTGGGTGATTTTTATTAAGAGATTGAAAAAAACATTAAAATGTAATACTCTTTGGGAGTTGAGAATTTAATAAGCCGTTGTAGCTCAGTTGGTAGAGCACGTCATTGGTAATGACGAGGTCATCGGTTCAATCCCGATCAACGGCTCATGGCGGATGATAAGTTATTTTATGTTGGTCAAAAAGCATTTATAAATAAGAGCGGGAGTGTTCCTGTTTTGAATGATCCGAATAGTAAATTGGACTTTCCTGGTGGAAAGATTCAGATTGGCGAAAATGATTTTGAGGAATCTCTGAGGCGCGAAGTGCGTGAAGAGACGGGGCTTGAGATTAAAATCGGAGATCCTTTTGTGACTTGGTATTTTGAATTTAAATCTGGTCATCGTAATGCAGGAAAGCAAGTTTTTCTTGTTGGTTATCGATGTGAGTTTGTTTCAGGTGAGGTTAAGCTTAGTAATGAACATGATTCATTTCAATGGGTAGATAAGGCTACTTATGATGACGTTGACGATAGAGGGGGTCATTTCAAGGCACTTGAAAAATATTTCTCGAAATAATTGCCACTTTAGCTCAGTTGGTAGAGCACCACTTTCGTAAAGTGGGGGTCCTCGGTTCGATCCCGAGAAGTGGCTCAGCAATTTAAATTCTTTAAGTTAAAAGTTGTCCACACATGTTTACGACTTGACTATACCCCCTAGGGGGTATAGCATATTCAGTATGAAACATTCCGAAAACAATAATCAAAAAATTACTCGTAGGCTTAAAATTCTTGAGGGGCAAATTCGCGGACTTCAAGAAATGGTTGAAAAGGGAGTGTATTGTATAGACGTGATAACTCAGACATCGGCGGTAAAACAGGGTCTGTCGAATGTCGAAGATTTATTACTCGAAAGACACTTGAGCGGTTGTATTTTGGATCAAATAAAATCTGGACAAACAAAAAAGGCAAAGGAGGAAATTCTCAAAGTTTATAAACTAAAAAGAAAATAATATGCATACTGAAGTCTACAAAGTAAAAGGAATGCATTGTGCTTCATGTTCTGCGATTATAGAAAAGACTTTAAAAAAAGTTTCTGGTGTGGCGTCGGTGGAAGTTAATTACGGTACAGAGAAGGCAAAATTATCTTTTGACTCTTCGAAAACAAATCCTGAAATTATTTCTAAACATATCGAACATTTGGGGTACACATTGGTGATTCCAACGGCAGAAGAAATGAGTATGTCTCCAGCTGGTCACTCTAAATATTCCGGCGTGAACCAATCAAAAAAAGAAAAACTGGCTGAATTGGAGGAAATGAGAATTAAAGTAATTTCGTCTATACCCTTAGCCGTCATTAGTATTTTTGTTATGGCTTGGGATATTTTTGATCAAATGAAAATTGTTTCCGTCATGCCTTTGGTTTGGAAGGAACTTTTTCACCATCTTCTCCCACTTTTGGCGACATATATGCTTTTTGTGGTTGGTAAACCATATTTACAAGGATTTTATAGATTTTTGAGATATGGTAAGGCAAACATGGATACGCTTATTGGACTCGGTACCTCTGTTGCTTATCTTTACAGTTTTATTGTGAGCGCTTTTGAGGAAACGTTATTGCAATCTTTTCCTAATGTTTCAAATACATATTTTGATGTGACGATTATTGTTATAACTTTTATTACTCTTGGAAAATATTTGGAGACAAAATCAAAATTAAAAACCGGAGATGCGATTGAGAAACTTTTAAATCTTCAAGCAAAGACGGCTCTGGTTGTACGTGATGGAAAGGAGATTGAGATACCGATAAACGAGGTTGCTCATGGAGATTTGATTGTGGTTAAACCTGCTGGAAAAATTCCTGTTGATGGTGTTATTACCGAGGGTTCCTCTTACGTTGATGAGGCTTCAGTAACGGGTGAACCAATGCCAGTTTCAAAAAAAATAGGAGACACTGTTGTGTCAGGTACCATAAATACGAGCGGATCGTTTGTTTTCAAGGCTACAAAAGTTGGTTCGGAAACTTTACTGGCGAATATCGTTAGAATGGTTGAGGAAGCACAAGGTAGCAGAGCGCCGATACAAGCTTTGGCCGATAAGATTTCCGGAATTTTTGTGCCGATTGTTTTGGTGTTGGCGTTTGTTGCGCTAGGTGCTTGGTTGATTGTTGGATCAGGATATTTAGGTTTTTCTCAGGCACTTTCGTACGGTCTTGTTTCGTTTGTAGGAATCTTGGTGATTGCCTGTCCTTGTGCGCTTGGATTGGCGACTCCGACTGCAATAGTTGTTGGGGTTGGCAAGGGAGCCCGTGAAGGAATTTTAATTAAAGATGCGGCAACGCTGGAGAAATTACATAAAGTAAATGTTGTGGTCGTTGATAAAACAGGAACTTTGACGCGAGGTAAACCTGAATTCGTTTCAATCCAAAACATGTCAGGAAAAAGCGAAAATGAAATTATTTCTATAATTGCTTCACTTGAAAATAAATCGGAACATCCGATTGCTCACGCGATTGTTTCTTGTGCGAAAGAGAAAAATATCAATCTTGTTGATGTTGAAAAATTTGAAGCAATAAAGGGTAAGGGGATTAGAGGGTTTGTCTTGGGTGTAGAGTATTGGGTCGGCAGTCCTAAGGTTGCACACGATTTAAAATTACCATTTGATATTTCAGTTTTGGAAAAGGAAACAAAAGAAGGAAAAACTCCCGTCATTTTGGCCACTAAAGAAAAAGTGCTATGTATTGTGATGGTTGCCGATGCAATTAAACCGAAAGCTGTTGAGGCCGTTACCAGTCTTCATCAGCTCGGTATTAAGGTTGTGATGCTTACAGGTGATGATGAAAATACTGCAAAATATATTGCTAAACAGGTTGGAATTGATGAAGTTGTTTCTAGAGTCATGCCGGAAGATAAGTTAAACAAAATAAAAGAACTTCAGGCTAAGGGTTTAATTGTTGCGATGGCGGGGGATGGAGTTAATGATGCGCCGGCTTTGGCTCAGGCAGATGTTGGTATTGCCATGGCAACCGGGACTGACGTAGCTATAGAAACTGCTGGTATTACTCTTTTGCATGGAGATATTTCAAAATTGGTTAAAGCGATTCATCTTTCAAGATTTACCATGAGAGGAATCAAGCAAAATCTTTTTTGGGCATTTTTCTATAATATAATAGGGATCCCTCTGGCTGGCGGTTTGTTTTATCACATTTTTGGTTGGTTGCTTAGTCCGGTATTTGCGGGTTTTGCTATGGCGTTTAGCAGTGTGTCGGTTGTGGGTAACTCACTTCGTCTTAGAAGTGTAAAATTATAAATATATGGAAAACAAAAATCACAAGAAACATGTTTTGCACGTTCATGGAATGCACTGTGAGGCCTGCGTTCTTTTGACTGATGTGGAACTCAAAGAGCATTCCAAAGTGGTCTCAGTAAAGTCGAATTTACATTCTAAGACGGTTGAAGTTTTCGGAGATTTCGGCGATATGACACTTGAAGATGTGGCACGGGAGCTTTCTGGAGTGCTTTCAAAACACTCACTTAAAACTGAGCCAGAAAAAAGATTTGTAAAGTGGGAGGAATTTCGTATTGCGGTTCCTGTCGCGTTCGGCTTTATATTTTTGTTTGTCCTATTGCAAAAAATGGGCGTAGTTAATTTGATCAATACTGGCACAATGTCATATGGCACGGCTTTTGTAATAGGAATCGTGGCTTCACTGTCCTCTTGTATGGCGGTTGTGGGGGGTCTGTTACTTTCCATGTCTGCTACTTTTGCTAAAGAAGGTGATAAGTGGCGACCTCAATTATTTTTTCACGGTAGCCGATTGGTATCTTTCTTTGTATTGGGCGGTGTGATAGGGGCTTTGGGTTCGGCTTTTCAACTCAGTACCTTTGCCACTTTTGCCCTAAGTTTTACCATAGGAATTGTTATGTTGATGCTTGGGGTTAATCTGCTCGATGTTTTTCCAAAATTGAAACGTTTCGGATTTTATATGCCGAAATTTATTTCGAGTAAAACTTTTGGATTGGCAAAAATAAATCATACAATGACGCCCTTACTTTTGGGCGCTGCCACTTTCTTTTTACCGTGCGGATTTACCCAGTCTATGCAAGTTTACGCTTTAGGAACCGGAAGTTTTTGGGCGGGAGCACTGACCATGCTTTCCTTTGCGCTCGGTACATTGCCGGTACTTGCGATACTTAGTTTCAGTTCTTCCGGTGTTAAGGATAGTCGGTATTCAGGGGCATTCTTTAAGTCTGCTGGACTAATTGTTATAATGTTTGCGATCCTCAATATTGTTAATTCTTTAGTTATCGTTGGATTAATAAGACCAGTATTTAATTTATAATATTATGAATTCAACCGCAGTTTCTGTGATTATTGCCGCAATAATGATTGGAGGCGCTATAGTTTTAATCGGTGGCTCTAGTACTTCAAATCAACCAGTTGCGAATGTACATAATGTAAGTATGGAGCAAGGAAAGCAGGTGGTTGAACTTCGAGCCAAAGGAGGTTTCGCCCCCAGAACAAGTAGCGCAAAGTCTGGTGTGCCAACAGTGCTTCGCTTAAATACCGATGGTACGTTTGATTGTTCGTCGTCTGTACGAATTCCTAGTTTGGGTATAAGTAAGATTTTACCTGCGACTGGGACCACTGAAATTGATTTGGGAGCACAACCTAAAGGAACATTGTCCGGAACATGCGGTATGGGGATGTACCCGTTCGAAATTGTGTTTGGAGCGTAAAGTAATTTAACTTTCCTTGGCTCCGATTTTTTGATAAAGTGGCTTTGTTGTTGAGGAATATTCTTATGGATGCTAAACAGAAGGAAATTAGAATAAAAGAGCTTGAAGAGGCTATGAATGCGCCCGATTTTTGGGCGGACAAAAATCGGGCGCAAGCTGCCATCAAAGAGCTTCAAAACCTTAAGGTTGAAATTGAAAGTTATGATCAGTCTGTAACAGCCGTACCGGTTCGTGAAACTGCAGCTGACATTAGTTCGGTTTCCAATTCCTTTGCAACGTTTCGTAGTATGAAAAATATTGTTGGAGTGCTTATTCTGGCTAGTGTAGCTTTGTTCGGTTTATCGATCTTTCTTTTTTTGGATCAAAAATCCTCAGTACCTCTTATTTCAAAAAATATTTCCGATAAAACCGCAAATGTAAAACCTGTCGTTACTCAAAATGTGATAGCAAATTTTGTCACTTGTCTTAGAGATTCGGGCTCATCTTTTTATGAAAATGGGAATATGGAGTCGGTGGCGGAGAAGTCATTATTCGGTGTCGCGTCATATGATTTGCCTTTTGCCACCTGCACTACGGATGAGACCGATGTAACAAAAAGCAAGTTTGATTTTTGTATGTTCAAAAGCGACCCCACAATCAAATATCCCGTGTGGGTTTTTCCTGACGGTACTCAGTTTGATAGCTCGGTTGATGCGGGAAATTTATTTACGTTACTTTCTCAGAAAACTAAGTGTTCACTCCCGCGACCAAGTATTGGTTTGGCGGCACGAATCTCTCTACCTCCCGACGCGATATCAATCGCAGTTTCAGAACAGTATGTTTATGTCGTGTCCTACGGGCCGGATCGTGAAGCAGGGGGTTCATTACAGGTTTTTGATGTATCAGATACGAGTAAACCGCTCCTCTTACATACGACATTGCTTAAACACGGCCCACAGGCTATCGCTGTTTCAGGAAAGTTTGCCTATATAGTAGACGTTGCTGATAGTCTTCTAGAAATCTTTGACATATCACTCCCATCGAAACCCGTGCGCATTGCTGAAGTATCTACACTCCTAAGACCCCGTTCGATCGTGGTGCAAGGAAAATACGCCTACATAACATCAGTCGGGGCAGCTAATGTAAAAACATATCTCGGTTTCCCAAAACAGGAAAATGGATATCTGCAAGTCATTGATATTTCTAATCCGATTAAGCCTTTGCCTGTCGGTCAGACGGTTGTCGGTGAATACCCAGTAGATGTTGCCGTAGACAGCCATTACGCATATGTGCTCAGTCATAATTCAGGAGATTTGCAAATTCTTGATGTATCGATCCCTACTGAACCTTCGCTTGTCAGTAATACATATATTGGACCAGATTCAGTTTCCCTCGCTCTTTCTGGTAAATATCTATATGTGACAATCTCAGCCGCTCAAGGACAAATTCTGGCTCTAGATATATCAAATCCAAACCGACCGCCTCAAGGCAGGCTTGGTGTTACCCCAGCAAGGCCAGTGTGGTTGTTTTCTTCAGGCGGAAATGTGTATTCTGTTGACTACCCATCAAAAATATTTCAGATATTTGACGCTACTCAGTTTGATGACCAATCTTATTTGTATGGTACCGCGGGGGTTTCTACTTACGGTAATCCGGTGCGAGTATTTATTTCTCAACCGTACGCGTATATTATAAGTGAAGAAGATAAAAACAGTTGGCTTGAGATATTCAAAATCTGATATTAAAAATGGACGAAAAGCAAAAAAGGCAAAATAGAATAAAAGAGCTTGAAGAGGCTATGAATGCGCCCGATTTTTGGGCGGACAAAAATCGGGCGCAAGCTGCCATCAAAGAGCTTCAAGAGCTTAAAATTGAAGCAAAAGGCGGAAGCCCGTATGATGCAGGCGATGCTGTTATGACAATTTTTTCCGGTGCCGGAGGAGATGACGCTGAAGATTTTTCAGCTATGCTTTTTTCAATGTATAGAAAGTATTTTGAAAACAGAGGGTGGAAAATTATAATGATTCATCAAAATAGTAATGATCATGGAGGCTTTAGAAACATAACAGTGGAAATTCACGGAAAGAATGTTTACGGTTCACTTAAAAATGAAAGTGGTGTTCATCGTTTGGTACGGGTATCACCTTTTAATGCGCAACAGAAACGCCACACTTCTTTTTCTATGGTTGAAATAATTCCTAAATTTGAAAAAATTCATGAAAATTCAATTGTAATTCTTGATAAAGATTTGGAAATTTCAATCGCAAAGGCTGGCGGTCCTGGAGGGCAAAATGTAAATAAGCGAGAAACTGCGGTTCGTATTGTTCATGTTCCAACAAAACTTTCTGTTCATGTTACAACTGAGCGAAGTCTTGCTCAAAACAAGGAGCAAGCACTTTCCATTCTTCGTGGAAAATTATATAGATTGCAGGAGGATGAACGCAAGGCGAAGGAGAAAGGGATGTATATTTCAAAAACCACGAGTGTGGAGTGGGGAAATCAGATTCGTTCGTATGTACAGCATCCGTACAAAATGGTTAAAGATCATCGAACTGGAATGGAAACTTCACAAGTTGATAATGTTCTTGCTGGTGATCTGGACGAATTTATTGATGCTGAAAAGGATTTATAACTTTTCCTTTTGATTCAGATGTAAAAATACTATATAATTAGGCCTATTCAAACAGTTTTTTATGATTTTTTTCGATAATGTTTCCAAAATTTATTCGGACGATTTCGTGGCACTTTCGGATGTTACTTTTACGGTAAAGCCGAAGGAGTTTGTTTCTATTGTGGGTCACTCCGGAGCCGGGAAGACTACTTTGCTCAAGATGATTTTAGCTGAAGAAAAACCTACAAGCGGAAAAATATTTTTTGAGGCATTTGATATTCATTCTTTAAAGAAGCGACAAATGAATCAGTTGCGAAGAAGAATTGGTACTATTTTTCAGGATTTCCGCCTTCTACCTAACAAAACTTCATATGAAAATATCGCCTTTGCTATGGAGGCGGCCGGACGAACTGATGAAGAAATTGAGTCGGACGTGCCACATGTTTTGGATTTAGTTGGATTGGGTAAGAAAATTTGGAGTTTTCCGCATGAATTATCCGGTGGGGAAAAGCAAAGAGTGGCTATAGCCCGAGCGATTGTTAATCAGCCCGACATTATTATTGCCGATGAACCAACCGGCAATCTGGATCCAGTAAATACTTATGATGTGATACAGATTCTTAAAAAAATTAATGATTTAGGAACTACTATTGTTCTGACCACCCACAACAAAGGGGTGATTGACTCTTTGGGCAAGAGGGTGGTGACTATGGAAAACGGAAAGATTGTGCGCGACGATAAAAGCGGTAAGTATTCTCTTTGAAGTTAATATATAATCAAAGTATAATTCAGTTATGTTTTTTACCAATATTAAAAGGGTAATAAAGGCCGGTTTTATAAGTTTCTGGAGAAACGGTTTTGTTTCGCTTTCTTCAATTCTTATTATGACTGTAACTCTTTCGGTTATTGGGTCTGTGCTTTTTCTGTTGGCCACTTTGGATGCTTCGCTCAGGGATTTAAAAAGCAAGGTTGATGTAAACGTGTATCTTTCGACTTCCGCTCTTGAGGCTGACATTTTAGCTCTTCAGAAATCACTTAAAATTATGCCCGAGGTAAAGTCGGTTGAGTATGTCACCCGCGAGCAAGCTTTGGTTAATTTTAAAAAACGTCACGAAAATGATGCTCCAACTTTGGACGCTTTAGCGGAACTTTCTGAGAATCCCTTGAGTGCCGTTTTAAATATTGTTGCCAAGGAACCTGGTCAGTATGAAACAGTCGCAAACTTTTTAAGAAGCGATAACGCTCTTTCTGCCGATAAGCAGGCAATAATTTCTAAAATAAATTACGATGACAACAAGACTGCAATTACGGTTTTATCAAAAATTATCAATTCAGCAAAAAAGTTTGGACTCGCTGCCACTGTTGCGCTGATTATCATTTCAATCATTATTACTTTCAATACTATAAGATTAGTAATTTATACTTCACGTGACGAAATTTCAGTAATGAAGCTCGTTGGGGCTTCCAATAAATACATCCGTGGACCGTTTGTGATTTCCGGAATTCTCTATGGTCTTGTGGCGTCGGCCCTTACTTTGGGTACCTTCTATCCTTTAACGTATTACCTTGGTACCTCAACTGCTAATTTTTTCAATGGCATCAATGTTTTTCACTATTACGTTGTTAACTTCGCTCAAATTTTTGTTATCATCATTGGTTGCGGAATAGTGCTCGGTTCGGTTTCCAGTTATTTGGCAGTCAGAAGGTATTTAAGGATGTAGAGTGGCAAATTTTGATTTGAAATTTTGATAATATTTAAACCATAGATTTTGGGTTCCAAACAGGGGACTAGCCTGTTTGTTTGGTTTATAATTTGCGAGTTAAATTCGTATTTTATTTGATGCTTCAGATTTAAAAGGTTGTTATTTTATTGATAGCAAAACTGTATGGCGCGAAAAAAAAATCATAAGTATATTTTTGTAATAGGTGGTGTGATGTCGGGCGTTGGTAAAGGTATTGCTACTTCTTCCATCGGTTATCTTCTTCAGGCAAAGGGTTTTTCTGTTAACTTGGTTAAGGTGGATCCCTATTTAAATGTTGATGCTGGAACTATGAACCCCACAGAGCACGGTGAGGTTTTTGTTTTAAAGTCCGGTCTTGAAACGGATCAAGATATGGGTAATTATGAGAGGTTTTTGGACCGTGATTTGTCTTCAGAGGATTATATGACAAGTGGTCAAGTTTATCTTACTGTTTTGAAAAAGGAGCGTGCTCTTGAGTACAAGGGTAAGTGTGTGGAGGCAATTCCTCATGTGACAGAGGAGATTCGTAGGCGATTTACTCGTTCAGCGGAGGTTAGTGGTTCGGATATTACCGTTGTGGAAATCGGTGGTACTGTCGGTGATTATCAGAACATGATGTTTATTGAGGCGGCGCGTATTCTGAATTTGAAAAATCCAGATGATGTCGCTTTTATTCTTGTCTCGTATTTGCCAGTTCCGGGAAATATTGGAGAGATGAAGACCAAGCCGACGCAAAACGCCGTTCGTCAACTTAACTCTTACGGTGTTCAGCCCGATATTATTATTGCGAGAAGCGCTTCACCTCTTGATGAAAAGCGGAAGGAAAAGCTTTCTATTTCTTGCTCGGTTCCCGAAGAGAATGTTATTTCTGCTCCTGATATCAGTAGCATCTATGATGTGCCGATTAATTTTGAAAAGGAAAAGATGGGCGATATTTTGATGAAAACTCTTCGCTTAACTACCAGAGTTAAGAAGGATGGTCTAGCTACATGGAAGAAATTTGCTGGAAGTGTTCATGCCGCTACAGAGGAGGTTAAAATTGCGGTTGTTGGAAAATATTTTGATACCGGTGACTTTGTGCTTTCCGACGCTTATCTTTCTGTTATTGAGGCGGTCAAGATTTCGTCGTATAAGGTTGGACGAAAGCCAAAATTGACCTGGATTAATTCAAAGGAATTTGAAAAGGGGACGATGGATGTTTCTATCCTCAAAGAATTCGATGGTGTTTTGGTTCCTGGAGGTTTTGGTGAAAGTGGTATCGAGGGTATTCTTTTGGCCATTCGATATGTAAGAGAAAATAAAATTCCTTATTTCGGACTTTGCTATGGTATGCAACTTGCTTGTATTGAGTATGCCCGAAATGTAGTCGGGTTGGCAGAGGCAAATACAACCGAAATAAATAAAAATACTCTTTATCCAGTTATTGACATCATGCCGGAACAAAAAAAACTTCTTGCAGATGGGAAATACGGGGCAACAATGCGTCTTGGTGTATATCCGGCTCATCTAAAATTTAAAACCATTGCGAGAGAGGTTTACGGAAAGGATGTAATTGAGGAACGTCATCGTCATCGTTATGAGGTGAACCCAGAATATATCGGACATCTTGAAAAGGCAGGTCTTGTATTTTCCGGCACTTCACCAGATGGTATTTTAATGGAAATTGCTGAGTTGCCAAAAAAAGTGCACCCGTTCTTTCTTGGTACTCAATTTCATCCTGAGCTTCAGGCTAGACCTCTTAACCCACACCCTCTGTTTACCGCTTTTATAAAGGCTGTAGTCGAGAGATCAAAAAAAAAGTAATTTAGTATATTCCAATGTTCTCCAAAACATTGTAGTAGTCTTGTTGTCGTGTGAAATTTGTATGTTAAATCTCCCTAAAACTATTATCGCGTTTGACACTGAGTTGACGACCTGGGAGGGCGCTATGGCTCGAAATTGGAGTGGTCCGAACGAGTACAAAGAAATTGTGCAAATTGGGGCTGTTAGAGTTGAAACTGAAACAAAAGAATTACGAGAGCTAGATTCTTTTGTTTGTTATATTAAGCCAATAAAAAATCCTCTTCTTTCACAATATTTTATTGATCTAACTAAGATAACCCAAAATAAGGTTGAACAAGAAGGAAAGACACTTCAAGAGGGAGTTGGAAATTTTTACGAATGGAGTCACGGCGATACCTTGTATTCTTGGGGCCTAGATAGCGATGAAGTTTTGGATAATTGTCGGATTCTTGGCCTGAATTTTCCTTTTGCAAATGAAAGATTTAAAGATGTAAGGGATATTTTTGTAAGTAATGGAATTAAAACTGAGGGTTATATGAGTAGTACAATCGTGGAGGCGGTCGGAGGTAAAGTTTCTAGACAAGGCCATGATGGATTAAATGATGCACGGTCTATTGTGGATGCTTTGAGATTGCTAGTTAATAGAGATTTAAATGTCTACTAGTTAATGGTTTACGCACCTATAGGCGTAGCTGTCGCTTTGTCTGAAAGTTATATTATTGTGGCTGTACTTTTAGGTCTTGCTGTAAACAAAGAAAAATTTGATGTACACCAAAAGCTCGGCCTTGTAGTGGCAGTATTGTCCGCAATAGTTTTAGCTGGTATTACAGGCTAAGATTTCTTATGAGCTGTGCGTCGATGATTGGTTCATCAACTTCTCTGAAGTTTCCATAAATTCTTAAAGTATCTCCAACCACAAATCTTTGTAGAGAAATATTTTTTCTCTTGTTATTTAGAATTTCTGTTTTTGGAGTGAGGGAGATTTTGTAATCTTTGTTTTCAATAGTGACAGTCATTGTCGGTTCATTTCCAGTAGTTAATGCTTTTAGTGTTCCTTGGAAATTACGTTCATTGTAAACATTCATATCGGTATATACCACAAGCACATTGGCTTCAAGTGTGTTTGTTGAACGATCAAAGGTGCCAACAGTGTCTATAATTTTGTCACCATTTATTACTTTGTCGGCTGTTAGAAACCGAGTACCCTTTCTGATCTGGGTACTCCCAGAAGTGTTTATTGTGATGGTGGTTTGATCGGCTGTCTTTAGGATTAGTGTGCTGGTGGTAGTTCCTGTACCCACAATTGTTCCTTTAAATCCGGCTATTTCTTTTTGGTTGGAGAAATTTACGATTTCTGTTGCCACAACACTTAGGGTGTCGGCACCAGTTTCCATTTTTCCCACAACATTAATGTTGTCCCCGTCATTTATTTCCTTAAGCGTAATTTGGTCACCATACCTTCTCCGTACTTTTGTGGTTACGTCAGTTTTAACAAGTACTCTGATGAAGGCTTGTCCAATGTAGTATCTTGTATAAAATGTTGTGCCGGCTGTCTGCATAACTTTGCTTTGGTTCATTATTACTACACCATTTTTATCAATATGAAAGTCTTGGTCAGCTTCACTGCTGGCTCTTATCGAAGTTACAGTTTCACCCTTGGCAAACGGGGAAGGCGCCATGATAGAAAAGCTAAGAACTACTATGAACAGAAGATAAGATATTTTTATATATTTCATTTTGGTAATAAATATTATCTGACAACTCCGCCCCATTCAACAACAGTAAAGCCCTTTCTTTCGGGTGTGCGAATTTCAAATCCCTCCACTTGCTCTGGTTTCTGAAGTGGTGAGAAATCCATTAAAATTCTTATGGTAGTGTCTGGTTTAGGAGAGATGGTGAGAGGAGCAAGAATATCCATTTGTTTGTTGCCTAGGAAAGTGACAAAAAAATATGGAGCGTCAGTCATGCGAGGTTCCCAAAATTCCATAAAATCTTTTTGCTCTTGGTTGTTTAGTCCAAGTTTGGTTAATTTTTCTACAAGGAAATTATGTACTTCGTTTTTGGCAATTACGAAGCCCTTCTTGGGTGTCTCGTAGATTCCGCCACTACCTTCCCAGAAGAGGTAAGGGTAGGTCTTTCCTGTGCTAATTTCAGTCAAAATGCCCTCTGGTGTGGCTTTAACATTCCAACCTTCGCCATATTCAGGTTCGGTTTTACTGAAGCCTCCCTTTGGCTCTACTTTTACAGAGATATCAGTTTTTTTTGTTGGATACAAATAGATGACAGGTTTTCCACATTCAGCCTGTGGAATGAATTCCATTTTTTGGAATTTGATCAAGCGTTCAAATTGGTCAAACCAGAAAAAGGCCGGTTGGGATTTTATGAATTCAGCATAAGATTTTTTAGGAGCGTCATAAGGGTTGTAGTCGTTCTCATATATTTTTTTAAGAATAGAACTGTTCGTATCTCTGAGTTCGTAAATATTGTCACCGAAGGTAGTTTTTCCTGAAATTTTTAAATCTTCAATTAATATGTTTGGTATAACCGAGGCTAGATTTCTTGCGCCACAACCACCCGCATCAGTGTATATGTATTCTGAAGTATTTATTTCGCCATTGTTCCAGGTTATTTGTGGTACGTGGTGGTTTTTGTCATAAAAAGCAATATCTAGAGAGTAAACGCGGATAGTACCGTCAGGAGCTTTTACGTAAAAACCATTTTTTTTGATTGAACCATCAGAATTTTTTTCCTCCGAAGCTTCTAAGTAGAACTTTCCAAATTTAGAGTCTGTAAATGCCAATTTTAAATCCGTTGGTTTATATTTTACGTCAAAAAGATCGATTGAGTAGCCACCCCACTCGAGACTATAATTATTATTATCGTTCGTGAGTTGTTTGGGAAAATCTAGCTCTGGCAAAATTACAGAATAATCAAATGAAACTTTGTTCTTATCAAAATAACTATTTTCTAAGTAACTTCTATTTACCTGGCTTAGGTCGTCACTGGTTAAATTAATGATTGTGATTTTTCCACTCCGGTTTATTAATTGTCTAAGACCTTCTCCTCCTGGGTCAGTTGAGACTGTGATGGCCATGTACAATTCACCATCTTTATATTTACCATCGATAACCGTCCCGATTTTGTAATATTTAGCTGAAACTTCTCGGTCGGGCTCCGCGTTTTCAATGCTTGTTGGTTTTTTGAAAATGCCGAAGCCTTTAGAAGGAATTGGTTTGATCCAATTTATGTTGATTGGGTATGTTGCTATTTTTTCTTCGATGATAGTCTGAGGTTCTTCATAGTTTGTTGCCACAGGTGAAGTAGGAAATTCAGTGTATGGAGTTATGTAGGGCTCGGTAGAAATTGAGATTTCTTGTGTATTGTATTGTCCGGTAGTAAGTAGACCAATACAGTAACCCGTGACGATGGCCAGGGTTAACATTAAAATGATGATTAAGTTGTTTTTATTCATAAACTATCTATTTAAGCTAAATAAGCCTTTAATAATGCCATTTTTTACCCAACCGAGGTCGGTAGAATTTTCAGATATTTCATTAAGCACTTTAACACGTTTTTCATAAGACATCAATTTTGCTTGAGATTTTTTGATATCGAAAGGGAACAGGTAGTAGGTAACTTTTTTGGGAGTTATGGAAAGGCCAACTGATAATCCCTCGCTGGTCGGCCCAGAAGATGATTGATCGAAAATAAAATTGCCCAAAGAATAAAAAATTACCTTGTTTTTGTAAATTTCAATCGGTTCTATGACATGAGGATGACTGCCTAAAACTGCATCTGCCCCAGCGTCAATGAAAGCGTGGCCAATTTTTATTTGAGCTTGGGTTGCTTCTTTTTCATATTCATTTCCCCAATGAGGATAGACGATGACGAAGGAGTCACTTTCCTTGGCCGATTTTATTTCGTTGATTACTGTATCGAAACCTTGTCCAGAAAATTGATGGTATCCAACAAAGGCGATCTTTTGTCCGCGAATGGTTTTGTAGAAAGTGTGAGGCTTTAAATTTTTCGGATCGCCAAACCAGTCTATTTCATTTTCTTTAATTAAATTCTCAGATTCCTCCAGTCCTTCTTCACCAAAATCTAGTGTATGGTTGTTTGCTTGGCTAAAAAGAGTGAAGCCGAGACGTTTCAATTCCGGCAAGAGATTGGGGTCAAAAGTAAATCTTAAAATGTCGCTTTTTGCCACCATTGTTACTGAAGGAAAATTTGTAAAAGTGCCTTCTGCGTTTGCCACCACGATGTCGCTTCCTATGAGAAAGCGTTTTATAAAGTTAAAAGGGTATAAGTTTCCATTTTCGTTCATTTTCTTTCGCACTGTTCTATCAAGCATCATGTCTCCGAAAGCTAGAATTGTCGCTGTGTCGTTTTTTGTTTTTTCTCCTATAGAAAAAGTACCATTAATGTAACTTGTGGTTTCATCAATTGTTGAATCACGGATTACTTCCGATGAGTTAGTGTGGGCTAGAAGGTTAAATTGAAGCGCGCCTTCTTTTTCCATGTATTTCATAACTATTTCAAGACCAGGAATCGAGTCTGTGTCCAGGGTTTGTAAACCGATATAGTCAAAATTACTGATGACAGCTAAACTTTTATCATCATGGAATTGCGCAGCGACATCGGAAAGATAATGCGAAAAGTCGAAGGAGCCAATTACCAATACATTATCACCAAGTGTTTTGTGAAGAGTTTCAATAAATTGTTCTAGGTCGCTTTGCTTTAAATTGTCTTTGACAATAAGGGGAATGATTTTCGCGTGGGGTAAAGATTTTTTAATGAATGGCACAATTCCAGAAATACCGTGTTCCTTGATAAATGGCGTCTCCTCAATTTTAAGGATGCTGTTATTTTCCAACTTCATTATTGTTTCGCAGTCGCTCTGTAAAGTTCCGTATGGAGTATCCCACTGGTAAGTGGAGGAAATAATTTTACTTTGACCGGCGTAAAAATGATTTGGGCTTACCAGCACCACTGTCAGGGGTTTGTCTGTCGCGACGGTATTTAAAGTTTCCGCTATGAGGTGAGGGGCTAACAAGTGATGATTTACCAAAGCACCTTTAATGCTTGAATTTCTCGGTGGAACTTTGTTGGCTTTTTCATAGGCCTTGTCATAAAACGATTTGGTACTGAAGTATGAATAGTGAAAATCTGTAGGACAAGATGAAGTGTCCGTTTTTATATACTTTTGAGGGTGGGGAAGATAAGCAATGGTAAATCCAGCCGTGACACCGACAAGGACAGTAAAGAATAATCCGAGATTGCTTTTTGTTCGGCCGGTCATTTTTAATACTGTAATTACAGCACTATTGGTACTGAATGTACATCGGCTGAGGTTTTAATTTCAAAAGCTCTTCTGGGGTTAGTATGTGAGTACTCGGAGGTAGAAGGTCATTTTTGTAAAATAACTTAAAGCCTGTAAACTGCACCGGCTCGGGATAAATCACTGCGTTGTAAGTTCCGAATTTTTTCCCAGGTGTGCCCCAGCCGTCCATGTCCATTATTATTTGCACTTCAGGAAGAGGTTGAATATTTTTGTAGTTTGTCACCATTGGTTTGGTAAAACGGTGAATGACAAGAAGTTTTGGAGGAAGGTTGTTGTTACGCACAAGTTTTGCGAGATATTCTGTGGTGTAATTGATATCACTTGCATCAAAAGAGCCGATGACTGTACCGGGGCGTGCGCCCGTTTTCATGGAAAATTCTGGATCTATGGCCAAATGAACTTGTGGTAATTTTAAATATTTTTCAAGGAGAGGCAATTCGATTTGAAGTGTGCTCAATCCTATTTGAATATCTAGAAAAACAATTCCATCTATCTCCTTTGCCATTGATAGTGCTTTCTGAATTTCCGAATCTGACATACGCAATCTGTATTTTCCATCAATACCAGAACTTTCTTGTGCGGTGAT
This sequence comes from Candidatus Tayloriibacteriota bacterium, assembly GCA_009695005.1. Classification (GTDB taxonomy): domain Bacteria; phylum Patescibacteriota; class Minisyncoccia; order Phycocordibacterales; family SIBU01; genus SIBU01. Next base: position 14,056 of record SIBU01000007.1, on the reverse strand, counting down.
TGCGATGTAATCAATGGCGGGTACAACCGGAGTAGTCGAGGATACTTTTTGCCACTTTGACATTTCTTCTCTTAATTTTTCCAGCACAACTTCTTTTGGATACTGCCCTAAGACTCCCATGCCCGTTGAAAGAAAATTACCATAAAAGGCAATGATACGTTTGAATGGGAGAATAGCTCCAGCCTTTGGGTAAGCGGTCTTTACTGGCCAAAGCTCAGGAGTCGTTGAGGCACTGGCTGTGGCCATAGGTAGTCCTGTATTGGCCATTTCATATAATTTTCTATCGTAAAGAATTTTGTTGAGTTTTGGCTTTGGGGGAGCGGTCTTGATTACAATTTTGGACGAGTCATACTTAATTGAAAATAAGTCATTGCAACTTATCGTATAGGAGATTAATAAAAGCAGGAATGATGCTCCTGTAATATAAAAAAACAGTTTTCCAACCGCAAAGTAACTTTTGTGTTTGTGATGCGAAGTTTTTGGCATTTATATTCCACATAAGTGTAACATGCCAAGTGTCAGTGAAATAGATGGGGAGAGTGGTGTTTAGAACAATTCTGGATGTTGCTCGTATAAATCTGGAAAAGCTGTACCAAAACCTTGAAGTTGCCATTCACCATTTACTTTTTCCATGAAAAGTTGTGCATTGTCAGTTTCAACATTTTTTGGAACAACCGAAAAATGAACCCAGTTACCTTTTTTCCAGTCGAAAATAAGATCAAATTTTATTTCGGGTACACTGTTTTCAGTCACAAATTTTCTAGCGGATTCAAACATCCGGTCTTTTTCTGCTGTTGAAAAAGAAGTTAAATCTTGAGTATCAGCTTTGCTATAAGTAATATCGGCCCAATCGACAACCTCAGATGGGTATGAATTTAGTTCATAATTGTTTATGGTTACGCTGACAATTCTCTCAGTTTCGCCAAGCAATTTTTTCGCTATTTCGTAGTTACGAAAACAGAACCAATAAGAGAGAGGTGTTTTCTCTCCGGGCAAGGAGGGTAAAATTTTGAGGGACGCTTTGTCAAAATTTGACATGCAGTATCCGTCAAAACCGATAGCAGAACTCTCGTGTTTGTACTTTCCCGTAACGGTAATTGGTCCGTAAAGTAAAACTTTGATATTTTCAATTGAGATTTCGCCGGCTTCGGGGTTATAAGGTTTTACGTCAAATACGGTCATTTTTCCAAGTTTGTCTCCGATTTTTACGATTTCATTTAGTTTATTTGTAGAGTCTAAAGTAGGACTTTGATAGAGTTCGGTCGTCTGATTTTTTGTTACCAAAAAATTGGCTTGTAATATTTCAATTTTGGCTTCGATATATTTTGTAAATAAATATAACCCCCAAAATGGCAGAGCCAGAAATATAATTAGGGCAAGTAATTTTGAGCGCCAAGTTTCTTTGTTGAATTCGATTTTCACTCTAAGTATTTTTTCGTACTAGTATTAACCTTGGTTCATTTTCACCTTCATAGTAATTCTCCCTTCTGGATTCAACAACGAAACCTAGTGACTCATATAATTTAAGAGCACTCTTGTTGTCAGGGTGAGTGACAAGGTCCACTCTTTTTACGCCTTCAAATTCTTTTAGAAATTTTGTTAAAACCTCACGACCGATTCCTTGTCCTTGGAAAGCAGGATTTATTACAAGTCCGCTAATGTAAACTCGGTCATCTCCCTCTCTTTCGTATGAAAAATTTCCAACTACTTCATTGTTTTTTCTAATTATAAAAACTTTGCCTTTTTTTAGTTCTTCTTTCCACTCATTTTCCTCTAGCATAGCAGAATAAGTTTTTGTATTTGCAACAGAATTTTCAAGATCAAGAAGTGTTGGTATGTCGGCTTCGGAGGCCTCTACTATTTCTATCGGAATATTTTCTTTTGTTACCGGGGTTTCCATAAAAATATGATAACATATTTGAATTATATATTAAGCTTTAATTATTTTCTTAATTACAGAATCAACAAATAATCTAAAAGCGGGTCTCCTCTCTTTTTCATAAATTATTTTTACTCCAACTAGGTGGCCGTTTTCACAGGTAAAATCTTTTCTGGCAAGAGATACATTAGGTTCAATTATTCTGTCCATATACATTCGACGAAGGTTTCCTGGTCCATCTTTTTGATACAAGCAAAGCGGGGAGGTACATTTCTGGCAACTTATTTGCAGAAGGCGAGAACGACCTCCGCGGGTCTTTTTGTATCTATCATTTTTGAGTTTCATAAAACGCTATATATGATTGTTTTGACTCTTCTAAAACAAATTAATGGGAACTAACAAGGTACGTCGTTATTATAGAACATTTCGTGTTGTAATTATATCAATCATAATATTTAACTGTTCCTTGTGTTTTGCATTCGTTTTATAGTAGGACTTTTTCTAAGTCTTTCACATCTTTAACCAAAAAATCGGGATTGAGAGATTTTAATCTTTGTTCGCTGCAAAGCCCCTACGTGACGGCAACACTTTTTATGCCGATCCGTTTAGCCACATCAATTTCATGATTACTATCGCCAACGAAGTATGTTTCAATTAAGGGCAAATTGTACTTTTTCACTAAGTCGTTCACTGAGTCAAACTTGTCATGCACTTTCGTAATTACTTCAGCGAAAACATTTTCCAAGCCGTATTCTTTTATTTCATCTAAGATTGTTTCTGGATGATCTGAACTTACTACAGCAAGAAAGACCCCTTTATTTTTTAGGCTTTTAATTAACTCTACTACACCAGGGCAAGATTGCGATTTAGGGCAATCCACGCTAAGTATGGCTTCCATATAATCTCGGTTCTCTTTTTCAAGAGAAATATTTGGTAAGTATTTATTATAAAAAAGCCAGTAAGGTTGTTCCCAGTTATTCTTAAATTCCTCTACAGAGAGTGTTTGAAGTCCGTGTCTATTAAATATTTTATTAATTATCCAACACTGAGTAGTAACTGCGTCTTTCACTACTCCTGACCAATCAAAAATTATATTTTTCATTTTTATTTAAAAATTGCGTAAATTTTTCTCACAGTATTTATATTTATCGCGGTCATGTATGCTCTGTCCATATCAAATGCTTGGCAAATTTCACCTTGCAATATTTTATTAATCGTCCCTATTTTTAAGATGTGGTAAACGTATTTTGGCAGTAGAAAGTTAAAAGTACGTTCTATCCTAAATGAGCATGGTCATTCCAGCTAATGAGTTGCCAATGCTTCGGGTGGTATTTATTATCGTACTCAACCCAAGTAATTCCAGTATTTTCAGGAAAGAAAAATTCATCAATTTCATCCCAAAAATCAGGCTGTAGATTTTTACCCCGCATCATTACCGCAACCATCATTTTAAGAATGGTGCCGTGTGTTACTACAACTACCGTTTCCTCATCACGGGAAATAAGATAGTCGAGTGCTTTGATGGCTCGGTTTTTGAGATCGTAAAAATTTTCTTCATCAGAGTGTCTTTTTTCTTCATCTCTCCAATAGGACTTAGTAATTTTCATTGTTTCAATTACTTCTGGATCAGTGCAAACTTTACCGCGTACGTTACTAGGTCTTAGTATCTCGTGGAACAATGCTTCGGCTATAACATCATGACCTGTTTTTTGAGCAATAATACGAGCTGTTTCTTGGGTACGCTCCATGGTGCTTGCGATAAGCACATCAAAAGTTATTTTTGAAAATCTCTCTGCCAAAAACTTTGCTTGAGAACGCCCTTTTTCTGAAAGGGGGGTGTCCATCTTTTGATAGGCATTAATTTCATTTCCACCTGTTATGCCGTGGCGAACAAAATATATTTTTTTCATAAAAGCATTATATCTCATTTCCACGACTTCTTTCGAAACTCTATGCTAAGTCGTGGGTATTACGACTAAAAGGCGCCCAATATCTTTTACCGTGCCGTCTGGCAAGGTGAAGCGGAGATTTCCTGAATTCAAAACGTGGCCCATATTTTTTGTTGCTAATGCGAGCTACTTTTGTTGCCTTTCGGTACAACTAAGTCCAAGACTCGATTTTTTACTCTCAAAAATCGCTTTGTGAACTTTGGGTGTGGCGGTAACAGCGTCACTTTGGTGGTTTAGAAACATTTAGCAATTATGCAATATATTTACTCCTTTGTACGGGGTCTAGTCAAGGTTTCCTTAATTGTGCGGTGCTGACCCCGATTCTAGCATTCTTCAACTGAACTTTTGTCTACTATTTGGTTCCAAATTGGAAAATCTTGTTTGTTTGCTGCAGCACAGCTATAACAATTGTTTATTTTTTCACGTGGTCCAATTATATCCCATAAGGTTACTCTTGTTAGTGAAATCATTCTTTAAAAAGATTCTGTTCATTATGCTTGAGGACTTGCAATAGAAACTTGACAATCAGCTAGAAAAGTGTAAAATAGTGGCAGACTCCTTTAAATATAAATATGAACAATATCAACATCTACGCTCACAAATCGGGGCCATTGAGCAAGGCCTTCCTGAAAGTTGTTGGTCTGACCGACGCCAAACTGGTCGAAGTCACCGATCAAACGTGTGCTGACATGGTCCTTCTCACGGGAACGGATGATCTCCGTGCTTTGTACAACAAGGAACAGATATTCTGCGTTCTCCAGACTTCCGGACAGCGCGTTGCTACGAATCAACCGGAGAATGTTTGCCTGATCGATACCCGGATGCTCTTCGATGGTGATAAGGGCATCCAGCTTCTTCTTGCGCAGATCGACAAGCTCAAGGCAACCAAGACCGAAAGCGTTGCTTCCAATGTGGAACTTCCGAAGTTCTCGGACGTTCCCACCTTCGATAAAAGCTACTTGGTTCTGGTCATTGATGACCAGGAACAGAATCTTCGTATCGCCGAGGCTGTCCTTGGGAAACATTCTGTGGTGGTTGCCAGATCATTCCAAGATGCCATGCTCAAACTTGGTGAAAATTATTTCGACGCAGTCCTCACCGACATGGATATGCCTCCGGACAAGTATTACTCATCACTCAACCTCGATCACTATGCGGTTGATGAGAAGATCCAGTACGGCTTCGCAGTCGTTCTGGAAATGACCAGACGGGGAATGCCTGTGGCGGTCGTGACCGACGGTAATCACCACGAGGGCTGGGTATCGGCGATGTTCGATCGTATCAAAGGCACTATCGTGAATGGGAAGAAGGTTCTGTTCTTCAACAACATCGGCAAGCGGTGGGACAAGGCGCTCAAATGCCTGATGGAGGAAGAGCCCTTGCCATCTTGAGATCACTACGCGCAGTTAGCTTCGGCTGGCTGCGCGGTTTTGTTTACAGTTCATCCTATAGAAGGATGACCACCTTGTTTCCTTAGATAAACTGAACTATATTTTGGTCGAATAGATCAAATTCAGGAGTTACAGCTTTCGCATTTCTGTTGAGCGAGTTCAGAACTCTAGAGTGGTTTGTTATTGAAAGGGGGATAGGGAAGGTTTGGTTCTGGGTGGGTGGAATAATAATGTAAATTTTTTCATTCTAAGTTTACTCAATTAAAAACTTAGGATATTTTTGTTTCAGTACGCTTTTTTCGGCTGGTGTGAGACCCTCGAGGTTAAATTATGCCGTTTATTGATTTTGAGTTTTTATATATTTTGCCCAGAGTTTTTTGAAATCTTTTGATTTTTCTTTTAGCTGATCAAGATTCCCTTTGGCGACTATTTTGCCATCTTTGAAAAAGAAAATATGATCGAAAAGTGAAAGTAAATGCAGTCTGTGAATAGAGGAAATAATAGTCTTATCTGGCAGACTTGTAAATATATTTTCATATATTTTAAGTTCGTTATGAAAATCCACACTACTTGTTGGTTCGTCTAAAAGAATAATGTCTTTGTCTTTAGAAGCTAGAAGCCCACGCGTAAGTGCTAGACGTTGTTTCTCACCTCCGCTTAAATTGACTCCCTTTTCTACGATGTTGGATTCTAAACCTTTAGGCAACCGGGAAACTACTTCTGTGAATGAAGCCATGTTAGTGAATTTTTTTATCTCCCTATCTTCGTAATCCACACCAAGCGTAATATTCTCTCGAATTGTTGTAGAAAAAATTTCTGGATCTTGTGGTATCAAAGAAATAGAATCACTTATTATATTTAAATCATTTCCACATTCTTTATCGTCAACACAAAGAATTATTCTTTTTGGAAGATAAAGCCCACGAAAGATTTTTAAGAAGGTAGTTTTTCCACCACCACTTTCACCAATTACCGCAATTTTATCGCCCTTTTTAAAATCAATATTTACATTGTCTAGATGCAGATCAGCATCGGTTTCGTTGTGATAGGAAAAAGATAAATTTTTAATAGAAATTGTAGACCAATTTTTTGGCAAATACCTATTTTCTAATAATGCTATATTCATAAAGTCCGCTGATATTTCTTCAGCGTTTGAGATGTTAGATCGCCATTTTACAGCATTGTTATAAAGTTGAGCGAAGCTAAAAAATGTTTCCCTGACTTTCGAAGCATAGCTATATAATATATAAATAGAACCGATTAAAATGACATTTCCTTTACTTACGTTGGTAAAAAGATAAATTCCTATTGTTAAAATAACCGAAAGCTGTCCTAAGGTGGCTGCCCAAACCCATTTCATTTCATTATTTATAATATTTTTTCTAAACTGCGAAAATGGTGTATCAATAGACTTGCTGATGGCTTTAAAAACAAGATGCTCTATGCGCAGTATAATGACCGTCGTAATGTTGCTAATCACGTCATAAACTTTTGCTGATATTTTATTTTCCATGCTATTAACCACACTGTATCCAGGTATTAATTGTTTGTCGTAAATAAACATTATGTAAAAAATAAAGGCAGATACTATTATTACCATTAAGGAAGCGTATAAGTCCAAATATATTAATGCTCCAAGAGAAATAACTAACCGAACAAATGCTTGTATGAACATAAAAGTTTCCTCAGAGAAAGAAAATATAGCATTCGTACCTTTTTCGATTTTATCTATCGTATTTCCTGAATGATGATCAGTATGCCAAGAAAGGGGCAAGGCCATCGTTCCGTGCAGTAGGTACTCTTTGTAATTTTTCTTTGTTGCGAAAGCTGTTTCTTGCTCAATAATTCTAGCCGGTGCCCAAAATATCCAAAAAATAACTTCCGATGCAAGAAAGAGCAATAGTATCAAGAATAAGTGTGTTAGATTTTCCTTTGTTATTCCATTTTCCTGAATGTAATTTAAAAAATATCCAAAAAAAAGCGGTTGAGCCGCATCAGCTATGTTCGCGAAAATAAATAGAGTAGTTGCTCCTATTATATTCTTACGCCTATGTTCAGCATAAAAATACATTTTGCGCCACAGATATACTACAGGACTGTTCAGGATATTTTTCATAAATACGTTCTACTATAACACGAGAAGGCCTTACATATGAGTCGAAAATTTTCTCATCCTCGAATCCCGTGAGCAATCCTTCCAGATCCTCTTACACCGAATAAAAAATCGAGTAGTGTGAATTACTCTGGCAGTCTACGTCAAAGAACATTAAGAGTATCAGTATCAAACACAAACTTTGGAAATTGAAATGTCTGAACATAGAAAGCCAGACCATGACTATTGAACAACTCTTGTAACAGTGCTTTCTGTAGCACGTAGAGCAAAGACTATTTTTGAGAATAGTTCTGATATTGCAGGAAAACGTGAATTTTTGGATTACGTACTTCAGAACCCGACAGTAAATGGAAAAAGGCTAGAGTTTTCAATAGCTTCTCCGTTCAATCTAGTACTAGAATTAGTTGATTGCTCAAACTGGCTGCGGGATTTGGACCGTGAGTACACTTATCTCCCTCGACTAAATATTTACCGTCGTTCATGTTTGTCTGGTCACCGCCTCAAAAAATTTTCTCCTGAAAATTTTATATTCCGGCGTTCGATTCCAAGACGCGAGTGAATTCGGTCACTCACTTCCCACATTCAGCAAAAATAGGCCGAAGGAGATATTTATTTTTGCTGGCTGTGTCTCTTGAACAAAATCCGAACTTTTTTCCAACAAAATCCCGATGTGGAATGAATCGTTCCGCCACTGCCTCGCTTCACTCGGCAACACCGAAGAAAAATGTTCCTTGCTTTCCTGATGTGGCGGTGGTGAAATTTTTCTTGAAAAAGGAAAGGACATTTTTCTTCGGTGTTCTGCCCTCCAAGTATTCGGGCAGGTTGCGGAACAATGCGGACGAAGTTTTGGCAAAACTATTTTTTGGGGAAAGGATTTTGCAAAACTTCGGCTCATTTGTTTTTTAATTTGGATGTCGCAAATGGAAAAGGAGGGGTTTGGGGAGGAATTTTCCATTTGTTCCTCTTTTTGTTTTGGCGGAATTCGGGGCGGACAAAAAACTGAAAATACAAATTCGATATTGTGCCTCTACCATTCTACTATTTTTGCGTCATGATCTAAAGGGGTCCATCCTCGGCATTCGCCTCGGACATTTCTGCTAGGGCTACTCGCGCCTAGATGTCTAGGTTTGGCGCATCTCCTCGCCTCGTGCGTCCTTGTTTTACCGTCGTCACGGACTCCTAGGTAAAACAAGGCGCATTCTGCAGAGCAGAACAGGGCTTGGCCGACCGGAGGCGCACAACCCCCTTCCTCGTTTCCATTAGTGAGTTTTTCCTTGTCGCTTTCGCTGCTAGATGTTAGCGCCTCCGTCTTACGACGGCGCTCACCCCTTCGTCACGGACGCCCTAGCGGAAATGCCCGAGGCTCAAATACAGAAAGACAATGTGGAATTTATCCCTTTGTTCCTTGATACTCAAATTGCATCGTATCAATTTTATTTCCTTTTAAATATTCTTTTATACACCAATCTCGCACTTTGACACGCCATTGTAAAAAATCAGCGCTATCCGAACCTTTTGCTTTTCCTGTTGCCCAAATTGCTTTTAAAACAAGAAATTCATCAAGATACGAACTAATAATTGGCAAATTTTTTTTCTGTGCTATTTGATCTACTTCCGAAACATATCTTGATATTTGATCATCTGTTAAAATATACGCGGTACGATTTTTGGGCCACATTCTACCAAAATACACATTTGTAATAACATCATATCCAATAGGACCAAATCCTACTAATTCAAAATCAATAATACCATTAGGCAAAATATTAAATGCATTTAAATCAGACTGAACGTAACCCCACGGTAGAGACATAATTTTTTGACTTATTTTCTCGTAAGCCTCAGTGAATAAACCTTGCATTTCTAATGAGGGTGGGTGATGTTCCATGACTTCTGCGAAAACTACCATACTAGAAAGTGTGTTTTTGTCTTGTGGAACAAAATTTTTTTGATTAAATTGCGCCTCACAATATCTTTTTATAGTTTGAACTAATGAATCAAAAGATTCTTCGCTCACGATACCACTATTTTTTGTATCAGTTGTAAAAATTTCACCGAAAACTCTCGAACCTATTGATTTTTCAGTGTAATAAGCTATACCGTTTTCTAATTCTCCACTTGTGATTACTTCCGGAACAGGAAAACCTCGTGTGTATAAGTCCCTCGTTAAATTTACCTCACCGGCTATCTCAGCAGGAGTAGCAGTTCTCAAATATTCACTTTTATCATCACTACTAAATACCTTTCCACCCATAAGGCGATCCTTTAGATGAAAAAAGATTTTGCCACCTACGTATATGTTTTCTTTTGTTGTCATACGTCCGTTCATTTTAAGATTATAATTAAATTATTAAAATTCTACTCCTCCAATCCTTCAACATTTGGACATATGTTAAATTTTGCAATTCTTCCATTTTTTTTATGTGTAAATCAATTAAATTTATATATAAACTGTTTAAATTGGGAAAAAGTTCTTTTAAAGTCTCGGTGTGATATTGAGCACTATTTCTAATATAGATAGCCTGATTAATTAACTCCTTTAGTTTTTCGGATGTATCTTTTTTACTTAGAAAATACAAAGCCGCGTCGCCATTACTTCCAATTTTACTTGTAAATAATGTGAATAATAATCTTATAGGGAAAAGAATATTTTTCGATATGTCTACCGGATTAAGCTCTAAAAATATATCCACATTACTGAGACACTCGTTTCTTTTTTTATTATCAACATAACTTAATAGAAATTCAGTACCGGCAATAAAAAGATTTTCCTCATTGGGAACTAAAATATTAGACTTAATATCTTTTCCATAAATTAGAACTCCATTTTGGTATAAATCTAAAATATCAAAAGGTGGAAAAAGACCATCCTTTTTTGTAGGGGGCGGAAATCCTCCAGATGTTATTTTATTAGAAATGGTAGTTACATTAGTCCAAAAAATAGAAAGTTTTTTTGAAAATTCCAATCCTGTAGCTTTTATATCTTTATTGATATTATTAACCATATCCCAGTCTTCTTCTAGTATGTCTTTGTTATCTAAAATAAATGCAATATCGATATCACTTGATACTTCAGAAAATCCACCATGCGCTAAACTACCAATCAGATACACCGAAATTAGTCTACTTCCAAAAAAAGAAACCGCTTGATTCTTTGCTAGAGTATAAATTTTTTTTACGGCTTGTTTTGGGTGCATAGCTATATTTTATTTAGTAAGTCATTAATGGCAATCTCAGCCTGTCGAGAGATTTGACCGAGATCTGCTGTTGCCAACCAAGAACCAAAAGTTATCTCGCCAATTGCAAAAACATCTTTTTTAGTAAAAGGATTGTTCAAAATTAGACGACAAGTTTTTGTATCTATATCAAGAGCACCAAGATTACTTTGGTTTATTAGGTTACCTTCTATCATATTCATCAACAATTTTGAATGAGTATAGTTATGTCCCGAACCAGTAGCATTAATTACTGTGCGTGTAACAATAGTATTGTTTTTGGTAAACCTTAGGACATACTTACCATTTATATATTTAACCTCTTTTAGTCCGCCAACAATTTCAATTGAACCAGATTCAATGAATCCTTTTATTTTCTTAGCATTTTTTAATGGAAATGCAGCTAGGTAAGTGAGCCAAGAGCTGAAATATTTTTTAATAAAAATTTCCTTCTCTTCATTTTTTAGTAAACTCCATATCCATGGCACTAGCGGATACAGTGAAATTAATACAGATTGCCATGGTCTGAGTTTATTTTCCTCAACAATTTTTATTTCCTCATCTAATGCATCCAGTGTGCTCGGTTCAATATTAATGATTTTTTCCCAGTCTAATTTTTTCCCCTCGGCTTTTTCAATTTCTTTTTTGAATAATTGACCCAATTTATCTAAATTTATGTTTTTATTTTTTTTAATATTTGTTTCATTTAAAAATGACAGTAAGTATGGCTTTGATAGGCCTATTATTTTAGGTAGTGCACCTGATCTAGACACCAAATATATTTTATTATTAAATTTTTTTTCACCAAACAAGTACAGAGCAGTATCAATAGCTGTAAGTCTTGTTCCTAAAATTACAACAGGTTCTTTGGTTTTTAAATTTAATTTTTCCCAAGGTGAATTATAGTAGCCCTCTTTGTCGTTTAATTCAGTATATTTATCAGAATCAAAATTACCTAAAGCAAGCATCACGGTATCTACAAAATAAGTCTTTTTTCTGTCTTTAAGATTAATTCTATTTTCTTCAACAAAAGCTAGATCGATAATTTCAGTATTATAAATATTAACCTTAATGTTATGTTTTTCTGCGATCTTCATGTACTGCAAAAAAACATCCTCAAGATATTCACCGAACAAAGGTCTTGGAGGATATAGATCGTCAATAATTATTCCATCATATTTTTTAGTCCACTGAGATTTTTCTTTTTGTAACCATTCATAAAAGTTGTCTGGTTTAGTGTGAGAAACACTCATAACATGAGTATTTAAATTAAGAATATGATAATTAGATATACCACCATAAGCCAAACCTTTAGGGAGTTTATTTTTTTCAAAAATACTGATATCTACATGTTTATTATTTTCTATGCATGAGTCTATAAGTTGAACAAGATACGATAGTCCGCCTGCACCAAAACCAACAATACCGACAATTTTATTATTAGATAATGATTTACTCATAAACTTTATTTATTAAATCATTTAATAATATTTTTTTGTCAACTTTTCCATTTAAATTAGTCGGTAACTTATCAACAAAAAAATATCTATCTGGCAACATATAATCTGGTAGATATTTGGAAATGTTTTCCTTTAAAGTACTTTTTAAACTTTCCTGCGAATTATCCTTTGAAACCACAAAAGCCGCTAGATCCTCATGATCACTATTTTCAAATAAAATAATTGCTGAGTCAGAGATAGAAAAATGTGTGACTAGTACATTTTCAATTTCTGCCAGACTAATTCGCTTGCCCCTATATTTAACTTGATTGTCTTTTCTTCCTAAAAATTCTATGTCGCCGGTAGATAAATACTTACCATAATCTCCTGTACGGAAATACATTTCGGTATTAATTTTTACAAATTTTTCTTTGTTGAGTTCGGGAGCATTTATATATCCCAACGAAACACCAGATCCACCAATAAAAATTTCTCCGGCCTGGCCCTTCTCAACTTTTTTAAGGTTATTGTCCAGTAAAACGATTTCCATTCCTGAAAACGCCTTACCAATAGGAACTTGAATCGTTTCATTTTGAAGGAAAGTGTTTTCTTTTGTAAATTCAAAATAAGAAGTGTCAATGGTTGTTTCAGATGTACCGTATGAATTTATCAGTCTTGTATTTGGTGATAAAAAATTTATAAAATTGTTATATTCAGATACAAAAAACTTATCTGAACCGCAAATTAAGATTTTTAGTGTGGTAAGTTTTTGTTTTTTATCAGATAAATAACCAAACAAACCTCTAAGTAAGACAGGTAAAAATTCAGCACACTCAACCCTATTATCTTGAACTAAATTGAAAAGTTGTTCTGGATTTTTAGAGACACTTTCAGGACACATCACTAATTTAGCACCAGAACAGAGACATCTAATCCAGTCACCTGAAAAAACATCGAAGGAATACGCAACGACTTGTAAATGACATTTGATTTCTTTTAAGTTATATGATTTTTCCCATGCAAAATATGCTGAGACTAAATTTCCATGCGAAACTGAAACACCCTTTGGCATTCCGGTAGATCCAGATGTAAAAATTATATACGCGATATCATTTTCATGGATCTCAGTTGGTTCACGAATACTAGAATTATTAGAACTATTTTTAAAATCGTTAATAAAAAAGAATCTGTCGTAATTTTTAATTATCCCGGGAGAATTATTGTCACCGATAATTATTTTAGGTTTAGAAGCTTGAAGTAAATATTGCATTCTTTCGATTGGGTTTTTGGGATCAAGGGGGACATATATACAACCGATTTTTAATATAGCTAGAATGCTAACAATAATATCAAGTGGATTTTCTGAAAAACAAATACCTATTCTATCACCCTTAGACACATACTTTTTAAGTATATCGGCACATTTATTTGATATTTGTTCTAAGTCAGAATATAAAACTTCAGTCCCATCAAAAACAAGTGCAATTTTTGATGGGTTTTTAGAAACATTTTTTTGAAAAAGTGATATAATAGTTTTCATAAATTTATTTCAAAAGTTCGCTACTGGAAATACCCAACGCATTAGCGATCTTTTCCAAAGTCGAAAGAGTGGGGTTCATACGACCATTCTCAATGTTGCTGATATACGCTCGATCAACATTCAAAGCAGTCGCAAGGTCTCCTTGCGACATATTCTTTTTCAATCGTAGCTTTCTTAAGTTTTCCCCAAGTTTTTTACCTGATGACATAGATATATAATAGGAAAACGTGCATTCTTTTGCAAGAGTGCAGTATAATGCATACATGTCCGCCCCGAATTCCGCCAAAACAAAAAGAGGAACAAATGGAAAATTCCTCCCCAAACCCCTGCTTTTCCATTTGCGACGCTCCGAATTTTGGCGAAAAACCGAATTCTACTTTGTGGCTGTGTCTCCTGAACAAAATCCGAACTTTTTACCAAACTAATCTGGACGAAAACTAATCTGCGCGCCTCGTCCGCTCCCTTCGGTCGCGGGAGCAAAACCCAAAAATTTTCCTTACCTTTCTTATTTTCCTCGGCGGGGGGTGTGG
>SIBU01000023.1 GCA_009695005.1 Candidatus Tayloriibacteriota bacterium | reverse complement strand
GTTTCAACAGATGAAATCTCGCCAATAACGGACTGAAGCTTGGAGAGTTTACCTGACAGAGGATTTTCGACATCACCAATCCTTGTTAGTGATGAAGGAATGTCACCCTTTTCTGCTTTTGTGAGTATCGGTATATCCCCAAATGCAACTGTAATTGGAGGTGCCGTGGGCGGATCTTTGGCAACTAGATCTTCAGTAAGTGGATGACTTGTACCAACCGATATCTCCTCAACTGCAATTGAAGGTGCCGAGGGGGGATCTTCGTCGACTAGATCGACAGTGAGTGTATGACTTGTAACAACCTGTATATCCCCAACTGCATTTGGAGGTGCTGTGGGGGGATCTTTGACGATTTGATCTTCAGCAAGGAGATTGTGACGAACTAGAGACAAATCAGCAAGTTCAGTCAACCTGTATTGCGAATCCTCACTAGTCCTCTCAACATAACGCCTACGAATCAAAATACCTATCATCGTTGACACCTTACCAAAAACCTCATTGGCGTTGTAAACTTTCAACATACTGACTCTCAGTTCGTCGGTTCCAAAAATTCGACTTTTAGCGCTTTGCCTCAGATCATCAAGGATCATGGCCACAGCCGTTGGGTCACCGAGCGGAGTTTTGACTTTAACTGGCAAAATAATGACACTCACATCTGGAGGATACACTATTTTTTCAATCGATCCATTGCTTTGACCGACCGTCACCTCACTATGAACTGGTGGTAACACCAGCGGATTGAGCACTGCAGGAAACAACTCTTCCTCCGTTACAATGCGTTTATGGTTCATGTTACGGCTAAGTTTTTGAAACACGTCTGGCGCTTTTCCGAGTGCTGAAGGGATAATCATAGTGGCATCAAACGCCTTAACATCAGCCCAAATCTTGAGCCTGATCGAGTTTTTATTGTCATGTGATACTAGCTTGATTCCTTTGTGAACCATCATGTCAGCAGTAGTGTTTAAAAGAAGGACATGGAAGGAACCCTTGGTAATGCTTGCTTTCGCAAGCAATCTAGTTAGGAATCCATCCATTCCTTTGCTGTGTGCGCTAACGTTATTAGGATTACGCGCATCCTTAAAGGTGAATTCGATCTTATCCATACTTAATTTCGAGGTTCTGTTGGTTTTTGTTGGTTTGAAAATTTAGACTATCTAATTTGGAGTATATAACTAAACATATGTTCTGTCAAGTTAGTATATATCTCTATTAATAAGCTATTGATTAATGCAGAAAATCAAGAAAAACAAGGTAACTCCCGCACCAGAAAAAGTTAATAACAGACGATTTTCTCCGCTTCCCCGCAGCAAAGTTGTGGATGTTATATTATAAATTGTCTTGTTAAATCATTGAGCTATGCTACGCTTATATAAGGAGGAAAGTAAATCATCAACAAAAGGATGCCTATGTTGGCTTATTTAAGGTACAGAGCCAGAAACCCTGGTGATGTCGAATTGACCAGTACAAAACCGAGAGGTGTTGAAATTCACGCAAAGGATGAAGATTGGTCAGTGCGCGGTGTCCGCAGAAAAATTGGACAGAGCGGTGATTGTCCAAGAGAAGGACTCGCCGTGCTCGGTGTTTTCAACACAAATCGTATCAAGGACTTAAAGGCTCTTGTAAGAACCGTCGGAGAATCTGTTTTGGTTAATCACGGCGGACCTTGAGTCTGATAACGGATGTTTACCCCCTGCGACTTTCCAAAGTTGCAGGATTTTTATTTTTCCAATCACAACGACTACTTATTTGAAAAATGAATCATATATAACATACTCACTGGACTAGTACATTGCGAAGTGTTTTAAACCAAATCCTCTTCATGAAGTTCCAATCTAGTGCCACTTCGCGCCTCACCTGAGATCATCTTTTTAGCAATCACCTGTTCAATCTTTTCTTGGATAGCACGATTCATTGGACGAGCACCAAACTGCTGATCTGTCCCTGCAGATACCACTACCTTATGTAAAGCTTCATTTATAATCAAATCAATTCCCTTCTCCGCCAACCTTTTTTGTAATTTCTTAAGCATCAAACTGGAAATTTTACTCAAATCTTCAGACGAAAGTGGATGAAACAATATCACACCGTCAAAACGATTTAAAAGTTCAGGTTTGAAAATACCGCGGTTAATAATTTCATTTACAATTTTATCCTTGTTCTCTTGTAAACCCTTCCCTTCGCTCATTAAATTCCTAATCAAATCACTTCCTGCGTTAGAAGTTGCGATAATAATTAAATTTCTGGTATTCACCTTTTTACCGGTCATATCCGAAAAGAAACCTTCGTCGAGAATTTGAAGAAACAAGTTCATAACCTCCAGACTGGTTTTCTCAAATTCATCGAGCAACAAAATACCGTAAGATTGCTCGCGAAGTTTTGAGGAAAGTACTCCAGCCTTACCATCACCAAAAGAACCTATTAAACGGTTTAACGAATCGGCCGATTGATACTCGGACATATCAAGACGAATAATCGATTCTTCGTTTCCAAAAAAAATTGCGGCCAAAGCCTTAGTGGTTTCAGTTTTACCCACACCAGTTGGACCTAAAAATAAAAATGATCCCAGAGGTCGCTCAGGATTTTCGATGTCGGATCTGGCGCGACGAATAGAATTTGAAATAGCCTTAATCGCTTCATCTTGTCCAACAATTCTTTTATGTAATATACTTTCCAAATTAAGCAACTTGTCACGTTCAGCAACACCAATCTCTCCCACAGGGATACCTGTTTTTTGAGAAATAAAAGCCAAAACATCTTGACGAACAATGACCTTCTTTTTCTTAGTTAAAACTGAAGGAACCAACTCAGAAAATAAATGTAACGCCTTATCGGAAGTTACACTGTCTCCAAAATACCTTCTTGCTCCCTCCTCAATTGCTGCCAAACTTTGATAAGTAAAAAATATCTTGCTTTTAGATTCTTCAATTAAGGCATTATCCTCCAACATTTTCACAATAGAATCCTCACTTGCGTCCTTAATCAAAATCTTTTCAAACCTGTGTAGAATTTTTCCGTCAGATTCAAGAAATCTATGAAATGCACTGGGGTTTGCCACAGCAATCACTTGAAAATCGGACGAGGATAGAAAAGGATCGATCAAGGCAATCAAGTCGGATCCGATACTTTTCGTATTTTCCACAAAACTTGGTAAATCATTTATAACCAAAATAACATTACCCGCGCTAATAGATTGATTTAAAATATGAAGAAGTGTTTCCTCAAATTTCATTTTATCTTTGAATGAGGCCACGAACGCATTCGAATCAAAAAGAAAAATCCTCTTGTGTTGTAAGGAAGGTAAAACATTTCCGCGGTTAATACGAGTGCCGAGCGCAAAGATAATATCCATGGCGCCAGCACCCTCTTCCGCAACTAAAATAGCGTTAGCCTCACCTTTGCGGGCCAGAACAGCTTCAAGCAAATTAAATTCATTCTCCTGTTCAAAACCATCCAACTCAGCCAACTCCCTTTCTGTAATATCGTGAGCAAATTTCTCAAGCGCAAATGCTCCACCATACGACCAATCTTTACCTAAACCTTTAATTCTTCCTAAAAAATCTCTGCCCCAAAATCTTTTACCCAATTGAAATTTCCTTTCCAGACGTTCCGACCAACTTATCGAACCAACCAAATCCTTTATTGTAACTTCGTGAATAGCTAAAAATCTGGCAAATCCATCGTCGCAATTTACAACAGAAGTTGCAATGTCACCTATAACAACAAACTCATTTGTCACTTTTAAAGAAGCGGAAAATTCGGAAAAATCTACGGTAAACTGACGGCTGGAAACAAACTGTGTAAGATCCCTTCCACCCAAACCTAAGCGTCTTAAAGAATCACTTCCTAATTTTGAAAATATAAAAGCTTTAGTAATGTCATTCATTGATATCCCGGAACGCAGAATAGTTGCGGATTCAAAAGTCATCAACACTTTTTCGTTTGCCATTCCCATCTCAGGGAAACTTGTTTTAAGTCCATAAAAATAATACGAGTCATAAAATGATTTAATAGCCATTGCAACTAACCACAAAGAAAACGTCATTAAAAATATTCCAAGAAACAAGGAATGTTGAACAGTAAGAAAACGCACTACACCATTATCGGCCGGCCAAGGTAATTTTAGAAAAGCTGCGACACCTCCGGCCGAACTAGCGGAAAATGACAAAAATACTGACCAACCAAGAATTTCATCAAGTTCTGTCCGAGTTTCCAAACCAATAACAGCATCAAGCGCTAGGGCCGGATAATAGACACTTACAGCTTTTTTAATTTCTTTGGAATTCATAAAATCTAATATATCTAGAACCTATACGATTGCTTTCGTTACATACCCCAGGCCGGCGAAAAATATTATAAAAATAATTACCGGTAGAAAAATCCACACAATAAATGCGCTAAAAATCAGAAAAACCGTAAATCCGAGCGCTACAAACCCACATAAAATTGTAAATGACCGAGCACAAAAACCGACCAACCTCATGAGAGTATTAACAAAAAGTGCTCCTACAAAACTTTCACTTCTTCCTCTTCCGCCAGATTCACGTAGCCTTCTCCAGGGAGAAAACAAGGTCTGTGCCAAAAGACCGATTGAAAAAAAATTGGCCACAAACCAGATATAATTACCAGAAATTCTAATTGCATCCCTTAATGCCTTGGTATAGTGCCAAAAAAAGTAGTATCCAAAAATTTGGATTAATTCCATATTTCTATTATATCGCGTTAAGTATGTTTTGTGACGTGTATAACAACTCAATCATTAAAAAATTGACATCCTCTCATGAAAAGCCCACTATGAAACTCGGTTTCTTCTTGTGGGTTCAAGATACTGAAACGAAAGCGAACACTGGTCGGCGGACCTAAAACGCGAGAAGATATGAAAATTGAAAAAAGCAAGAAAAATAAAGGCAAAAGTCTGAGAAACAACGTAGCGCGACTGGAACGCGCCGGCCTAGAATATTCGGTATGGATTGAAAAACTACGAAAAGCGGTTGACGAGTTAGCTTTGTTTCTGGACAAGACATATGGTTCACTCGGCGGTACCGAAATTAATCTACCTGGGTCATTCACTTTCCAATCGTGGCCGAGCCATGAATACAACCTCACCGGGTATATGCGTGGCAGTCATGACGTGATTGAAATACTTCTCACAAAAAACACAAAAGATTCCGAGTCATTGCTCAAATTTGCCGCTGTTATAGCGGGAGGCTGGCTGGACGAAGTCGCTCTGCATATTGAGAGGCAAACTGAGAAATTTCGCGAGGCTGCAGAAGGTATTGAACGACTGACTGCCAAATAATCCAACTCTCTTCCAAACGGCATTTTTATGCCGTTTTTTCATATTTGACTCGAATATATTTTGCGCTATGATGGATGGTAAGGAAATTGTTGCATCTACCAACCGCAAATCCGCTACGGCGGATGGCATAGGCCCTAATCCAAAAATGAGTGTCCGCCGTAGAGGTGGAAAGCTTGGTGGAACCACGACCTGTCATGTTGGCAGACCGCCCAAGCAAGAACGTGAAGTGATTCGCGTACTTGCTTGGGCGATTTTCATTATTAAATTATTTTAAAAATATGGAAAAAAACGAAATACTAAGTCATATCCGTCACTCGCTCGCCCACCTTTTGGCGGCGGCGGTTCGTGAGATTTACCCTGGGGCAAAGAACGCCATCGGCCCTTCGATTGATAACGGATTTTATCAAGATTTTGACCTGCCTGTCACGATTTCCGACAAAGATCTGCCTAAGATCGAGAACCAGATGAGGAAGATCCTCAAGACATGGAAAGGCTTTGTGAAAAAAGAAGTAAGCGAAGAAGAAGCGCTCAAAGAATTTGCCTGGAACGAATACAAGTGCGAGTTGATCAGGGAGTTTGCCGAAGGTGGCAAGCAAATCACGTTTTATACATCGGGTACTTTTATCGACCTCTGCAAAGGTGGGCACGTGGATGATCCAGCCAAAGAGATCAAGCAAGATGCCTTTAAACTCGAGCGTGTAGCTGGAGCCTATTGGCGCGGTGATGAGAAAAACAAAATGCTTACCCGTATTTACGGATTGGCGTTTGAATCAAAAGACTCCCTCGTTGAATACGAAAAACAAATTGAAGAAGCCAAAAAGCGCGACCACAAGAAACTCGGCAAGGAACTAGATTTATTCACTTTTTCTGATTTAGTTGGCGCAGGATTACCATTGTGGACTCCAAGAGGAACAATGCTTCGAAATACTCTTGATAATTTTGTTTGGGAACTTAGACATAAAGCCGGATACGAAAAAGTAGAAATTCCCCACATTACAAAAAAAGATTTATACGAGAAAAGTGGTCACTGGCAAAAATTTGGTAATGAGTTATTCAAAATTATGACCCGCGAAGGTCACGAATTTGTCATAAAGCCTATGAACTGTCCGCACCATACCCAAATTTACGCAAGAAAACCTTGGAGTTATCGTGAGATGCCTCAGCGTTACGCCAACACAACCATGTGTTACCGAGACGAACAGACAGGAGAATTGTCTGGTCTTTCTCGTGTACGTTCGATTACTCAAGACGATGCGCATGTTTTCTGTCGACTATCACAAGTTAAAGAAGAAATGACTAAAATCTGGGATATCATCCAAACCTTTTACAACGCTGTAGGATTTATTTTAACCCCCCGCCTTTCTCTTCACGATCCAAAAGAGATGCAAAAATATCTTGGTACTGCTGAAACATGGAAAAAATCAGAAGATGAGTTACGTGAACTTGTTAAAGAAAAAGGTGCAACTGCAATCGAAGCAGTTGGTGAGGCCGCATTTTACGGACCAAAAGTTGATTTCTTAGGAAAGGATTCGCTTGGACGCGAATGGCAAGTTGCAACCATACAGCTGGACATGAATATGCCGGAACGTTTTGAACTTGATTGCACAAATGAAAAGGGTGAAAAGGAACGAATTGTTATGATTCATGCCGCCATTATGGGTTCAATAGAAAGATATCTCGCAATAATTATTGAGCACTTTGCTGGAAATTTCCCACTTTGGCTAGCGCCAACACAAGTGAAAGTGATTCCGATTGGAGAGGCACATAACAAAGCCGCGGAAAGCGCGGCAGCTGCGCTTTCCGCGGCCGGTCTTCGCGTCGACCTCGACGCATCGGATGAAGGTTTCGGCAAAAAAGTCCGCCATTCCAAACAAATGAAAATCCCCTACTTCATTATCATCGGCGACAAAGACCTCGAAGCTGGCAAAGTCACCTTAGAAAGTAGAGACAAAGGAAATTTGGGACAACTAACAGTTGCAGAAATAGCCAAAAAACTCTCTGAGGAATCAACTGCTAAAAAATAATTTCAAAGAAAAAACCGCCTAGGCCAAACCAAAAAGACGGTCAAATTATTTGTTACACACGACAAACTCTTTTCCTGAAATGATCACGGAGCCAACGATAACCCCTGGTTGACTTTCTCTTTTCCTAAATTCAGAAGAACCCGGAATCACAAGTGTCATACCACACGAATTTGGTATCTCAACCTTCTCAAATCCAGGAGCAAGTTTCAGTACAACTGATTCAATTTCTCTTAATAAATTACTTGTTAATTCCATACTATTTATACAATATATTATTTATTAAGTTTTGTCAAGAATTGAGAAACTTCCCTCTCTACAATCTCAAGTCCATTAAAATCATTCCTGAAACGTGTGGTGGCGCCTCTGCGTGAGCCTTGATAAGCATCCTCTGCATTACTGTACACAGCAGTGCCAAAATCAATCACATATGGCTCCCCTCCCTTTGTTCCAATCATTATATTTCCGGCATGCACATCACGATGATATATTCCCTTTTCATGCATTTTCTCAAAAAATTTATGTAAACTCAAGAAAAAAGAACTCCTATCAAATTTATCAGGCAACTCAGCCATTTCATCCAAAACGTCGCGTATACTTACCGCAGGCAAAAGTTCCATGGCAAGAACCGAAACAATAGCCGTTTCCTGACCCGAGCGTTCAACTTCTCGCTCAACGGTATACAAAGGTCTTGGTACCCTAACCTTACTGTCAACATTCTGTAAATCAGTAAGAAAATTAGCCTCAACAGAAATCGAGTTAAAATATGGATTTTCACCCCTTAGTGCAAGAGCGATTGTCCCATTTTTTCCTTCGTCAATTAACTTAAAGCAAATACTCGTGTTACTATCAAGTTTATAAACCTCGGCGATGTTTCCCTTGCCTACAAAAAATTTCGGCTCCCTTAAAATCTCATCAATATATGCAATAATTTTTTCATCTGTAATTCTATGAACATCTTCCGGAATTTGCTCATTTTTTTTAACAGTAAATGATTCAGTCATAAATTAAATATCTAGCCTTGCTAATTTCGCGTTAGATTGAATGAAACTCTTTCGACTTGGAACATCAGTGCCCATAAGCATATCGAATACTTTGTCGGCATCCTGTGCGTCTTCGATTTTAACCTGTTTTAAAATACGTCGGGCAGGATCCATAGTAGTCTCCCACAATTCCTCTGCGTTCATTTCTCCTAGACCTTTATAGCGTTGAATCGAAACTCTGGCCTGTCTTGGTGCTCCCTTAGTCTCCTTGCCCTCAGCCCCCACGACTTCCTCTTCGGCGGAAATTTCTTCATCCATTACTACTTCCTCGTCTTTACCTAGTGCTTTAGCTTTTTCCTCGTCATTATAAAAATACAAAATCTCCTTCCCTCGCTTCACTTTATACAAAGGCGGCTGGGCAATATAAATAAAACCTCCATCGATAAGCTGTCGGAAATGTCGATAAAGCAAAGTCAAAATAAGCGTGCGAATGTGAGCACCGTCCACGTCGGCATCTGTGGCGATAATAATTTTGTGATAACGTAAATTTTCTATATTAAACGTATCACCGATTGCAGTACCTATAGCTACAACCAAATTTTTAATTTGCTCTGAACCCAACATCTTATCCAAACGTGCACGCTCAATGTTTAGGATTTTTCCTCGAAGAGGCAAAATAGCTTGGGTCTTGCGATCGCGTCCAGTCTTTGCAGTACCACCGGCCGAATCTCCCTCAACGATAAAAAGTTCAGATTCTGAAGCATCCTTACTTTGGCAATCTGCAAGCTTACCGGGCAAAGTCATACCCTCAAGAGCGCCCTTTCGAAGCACGGAATCCTTGGCAGCTTTTGCCGCCTTGCGTGCCTTAAGAGCCAACACCACTTTATAAATAATGGCCTTTGCGTCATCTGGATTTTCTTCAAGAAATGCGGTGAACGCCTCGCCAAAAACCGTAGCCACAGCTCCCTGAGCTTCCACACTACCGAGCTTTGATTTTGTCTGGCCTTCAAACTGAATTTCGCGAAGCTTCACTGAGACAACTGCCGTGAGACCTTCAAGCACATCATCTCCAGTAAAATTATCTTCACTTTCTTTAACCAACCCTCCTTTACGAGCGTAACTGTTTAAAGTTCTAGTAAGTGCAGTTTTGAAACCTGTGATATGCGTACCACCTTCACCGGTGTAAATGTTATTGGCAAAAGGCAAAATACGGGCAGAAATGTCGTCCACATACTGCAATGCCACTTCTACAGACTCGACACCTTCCACTTTTTTCTCGATATAGAAAATGTTCTTATGAACAGGTTTGAGAGTTTGATTGTAAAATTTTACCAAAGAAAGCAAACCTCCTTCGAAATAAAAGGTTTGTGATGGAAAATCCAAACCTAGTTCGCGGAGGTAAAAAATGTCAGCCGTATCAATCGGAAGTTTGCTTTCACGAACATCAATCACTGAGATACGAAGACTTTTCACTAAATACGCCTGCTGGCGCATATGGGTCACCACGCGGTTGAAATCAAATACCACACCTTCTTTAAAAATTTCCTTATCCGGCTCAAAAGTCACAATCGTGCCGTGTAAATCTGACTTTCCGATTTTCTTCACTAACGCTTTGCGCTTGCCCTGCTTATATTCCTGAACATAGATTCCGCCATCCCGATGTACTACCACTTCCATATAAATAGAAAGAGCGTTTACCACTGAAGCACCAACACCGTGCAAACCTCCGGAAACTTTATAACCCGTATCATCACCACCGAATTTTCCTCCAGCATGGAGCGTTGTCATAATTGTTTCCAAGGCCGAAACTTTTGTGGACTTATGCGTATCTACAGGAATACCTCTACCGTTGTCTACTACACGCACTCGGTTTCCCGGTAAAAGGGCAATCTCAATATCATTACAATAACCACCCATCGCTTCATCGCGTGAGTTATCGAATATTTCTGTAATAAGGTGATGCAAACCATCAGGGCCAGTCGTGCCGATATACATTCCAGGGCGCTTACGGACAGGCTCTAGACCTTCAAGTACCTGAATAGACGAGGCGTCATAGTGATGACCGCTACCGTTTTCTTTCTTAGTTTTATCGTCTTTATTTTTAGCCATATTTCTGATACAAAATTAAAAAAGCTAGAAGGCTTTTAGTCCCAGCATTATAGCAAAATACCTTATAAAACAAAAGTTTTTTTCTGCTTCTCTGTGGGGATAGGGACGAGTGAGAAAAGTTGACAGGCTTGTATAAATAGTGTACTAATATACACAGACAGAACCTATAAAAACTTGAGTTTTCTGTCCGAAAACCTGAACTAAAGATAATAATCTATGAATGACAGAGACTTCGGAGCGCTCACTGTTGTGGTGTTGCGCATTGCCCTCACACTAAAACAGAAAACCGACGATGGAAAACAATTCCTCCCGTTCGGAGAGTATGCGGCCGCTGAAATCC
>SIBU01000022.1 GCA_009695005.1 Candidatus Tayloriibacteriota bacterium | reverse complement strand
CCAGTAACCGAAGACTACAACCAGCTCATTATCGAAGCGGGCTTTGGTCTCGGTGAGGCGATCGTCTCAGGTCAGGTCACTCCAGATAGCTACGTCGTAGAAAAAGAACCCCGAAAAATCCTTGATATCAATATATCAACACAAGACCGTGGATTATATAGAGCCTCTACCGGAGGCAACGAATGGCGAGACATCCCTGAGCCCCAAGCCTCTTCTCAAGTTCTCACAGAATCTCAAATCCTCGATCTTTCAGAAATCATCCTCACTATTGAGCGTCACTACGGCTTCCCATGCGACATCGAATGGGCATACGAAGCTGGAAGGTTTTATATATTACAAAGTAGGCCAATAACGACACTTAAAAACACCAAAACCGTAGATAATAATCACACGAAGCTTGGGCCAATTTCGGATTACACTCGACTGTTTCAATTTCCTACGTTACCATATCTTCTCAATGACATGCTTTTGAGAAATTATACTCATCTCAAATGCGTATTCCTTTTTAAAGATAATGTTTGGATCAGTTATTTACTAAATGAAGTTATCAGTCAGACATTAGAAAACGGACTTGCTATGTTTAGCGATGCAAAATTATTTAAAAAATGGAGTGATGAATTTGAAGCATACAAAGAAAAAGCCGAAAAATACTTCATTGACATAATCAAGCAAAAAGAACTTTCAAAAAAAGATATTGAAAAATTTGTCGAACTCGGATGCAAATGTCATTACTTTTATATAAAAACCGAATTTTTTTACACCGATAAAGTATATAAGGAGTCAAAAAAGAATCCAATTGTCGAGAAACATGTCAGGCGTTTTGAAGACATCAAAAACAACGGACGCGCATTCCTCAACAAAATGGCGTTAGAACAAGATAGCTATTTTATGAAAGTTATCTTTATTTTGAGCAAACAATTCAATTTGCCAGTAACAACACTCCTCCAGTATGATATGCAAGAATTAATTGATTTATTTGAAGGTAAAAAAGTAAGCCAGGAAATACTTAACAGTCGACTGAGTGCATATATTTGCATCGCAGATGGTGAGAAAAGTACAACTATCACAGGCAAAATCGCCGAGGAAGCCTACAACAATTTTTTTGCCTCAGTGGATAAAAACTCAATTGAATTGAATGGAGTTATTGCTAACAAAGGAAAAGTCACAGGACGAGTAAAAATGATGTTCTACGGTTTTAACAATTTTCATTCAGTGGGCCAACTTATGAATGAAATGAAAGAGGGCGACATCCTCGTCGCAGAAACAACATCCCCTGAGATCATGCCTGCATGTCGAAAAGCGGGAGCGATACTTACCAACGAGGGTGGACTACTTTCCCACGCCGCAATCGTGAGCCGCGAGATGAACATACCTTGCATTATAGCGCTAGGAAATCTCGATCGAATCCTCAAAGATGGCGATATGGTGGAAGTGGATGGCGACCGTGGAGTTGTTACTATACTTAAGAAAAACCAATGACAATTCTTGATTACGTAAAGTTAAAAACACAACAAGGTCCTGAGACAAGTATTTCGTAGGGCTGAGCGTGGTATTGTCAGGATAATTCAGAAAAATTAAGTACCTTGTATTGTTTGCTAAGTCGGCATTACATTTATGTCCCAAGGCCAGCAGGCCGAGGGGAAGAGAAAGGAGTTGTGAAGATTTTGAAAAAAGGGTAACCTTACTCTCTATGAACTACGATATAAAAGATATTGGCCTGGCGCCAAAAGGTAAATTGCGAATTGAGTGGGCGGAGAATGATATGCCTGTATTAAGGCAGATTCGTGCAAGGTTTAAAAAGGAAAAGCCATTAAAAGGTATTACTTTGGCGGCCTGTCTTCATGTCACTACGGAGACTGCAAATTTGGCCATTACTCTTAAGGAAGGTGGTGCAAATGTATTTCTCTGTGCGTCAAATCCGCTTTCCACTCAGGATGACGTGGCGGCTTCTTTGGTAAAGGATTATGGTATTCCGACATTTGCGATAAAAGGTGAGGATAGCAAGACATACTTTAAACATATAAACGCGGTGCTTGATGCCAACCCAACCCTCACTATGGATGACGGTGCAGATTTGGTTTCTGAGTTGCACAAAAATCGAGTGAAGCAATTGCCAAGTATTGTTTGTGGCACAGAGGAAACAACAACTGGTGTTATTCGTCTAAAGTCACTTGCGAAAGCGGGAAAATTAAAGTTTCCAATTCTTGCTGTAAACGAAGCGATGACCAAGCACTTTTTCGATAATCGTTATGGAACGGGGCAAAGTACTATGGACGGGATTATCCGCGCAACGAACAGGCTTGTGGCTGGGTCCACTTTTGTTGTGGCAGGATACGGATGGTGCGGACGAGGACTTGCTTCAAGAGCTCATGGCATGGGAGCGCATGTGCTTGTTACTGAAATTGACCCAGTAAAGGCGCTCGAAGCTGTGATGGACGGCTTCCAGGTGATGCCTATGAGAGAGGCTGTGAAAAAGGCTGATTTCATTTGTACTGTTACCGGCAATAAATCCGTTGTTGGAGAAAAAGATTTTGCTGTGATGAAGGATGGATGCATTATTTCCAATTCGGGACATTTTGATGTTGAAATAGATTTGAAGGCTCTTGCGAAAATTTCAACTAAAAGAAGAATGATTCGAGATTTTGTTGAGGAGTTTACGGTTAAGGGAGGCAAGAAAGTTTATGTTTTGGGTGAGGGAAGACTTATAAATCTTGCTTCAGCCGAAGGGCATCCCGCATCAGTAATGGATATGAGTTTTGCCAATCAGGCTCTTGGCGCTGAATTTATGTTAAAGAATTCTAAGAAACATGAGCCGAAAGTTTATGTTATTCCTGAAGAAGTTGACCGAGAAATTGCTGCGCTTAAGCTTGAGTCTCTGGATGTAAAAATGGATGTTTTAACTTCTGAGCAGAAAAAATATTTGGGGAGTTGGGAGGAGGGTACCAATTAAAATAGGCCTTTAAATCGGAATTTTAAATTATTAATTCACAATTTTAAATGAAACGCGCCTTAATCGTCGGATCAGTAGCCTTTGATGTCATTTTTGATATTCATGGCCAGATAAAAAACAATATTGTTATTGAAAATGGTAAGGCCGGTAAACAGAACCTTATGTTCACTGCCAAAACCAAGCAACAGCATTATGGTGGTGTCGGTGCTAACGTTGCGTATGGCTTGGGGCTTCTAGGTGTAAAACCAATTTTGTTTTCATCTGTCGGTAAGGATTTTTATCCCGATTTTCATAAGCATTTGAAATCAAACGGTGTTGATGTTCGTGTTCATATCGAAAAGAAAAATTGGACTGCCACGTTTTACGGGATGTCCGATGATGCTAGAGAGCAGATAGGTGTTTGGCAACCAAATGCTCATGATTTTCTCGATACTGTTTCAGTTACTGAGACAATAGATAAAAAAACTTTAAAAAATGTCTCTGTGGCACTTTTTCATGGAAAGCCCTCTGTCCCGCTGAAGCATATGAGAGAAATTAGAAAAATTCTCGGTAAAAATGTTCAAATTATTTTTGATCCTGGACAAGATCTGTCATTTTATAGCAAGGATGATTTAGAAAAAAGCTTAGCACTTTCGGATATTTTTATTGTTAATGATGTTGAGTTTAAGCAGGCCTTGGCACTTTCGAGATCAAATCTTGATGGTCTTTTGAAATTTAACGTGAAAGTCGTTATCGAAACAAAGGGTGGCGATGGAAGTGTTATACATGAAGCGGGTAAATCTACTCCTGTTCAGGCAAGAAAGCCAAGACGAGTGGTAGAAACTACCGGTGCAGGAGATGCCT
Source organism: Candidatus Tayloriibacteriota bacterium (assembly GCA_009695005.1). GTDB lineage: Bacteria > Patescibacteriota > Minisyncoccia > Phycocordibacterales > SIBU01 > SIBU01. The sequence goes on along the minus strand of SIBU01000022.1, from coordinate 6,995 downwards.
ATCGCGCAGGACTTATTTACGGCTTACTTGAAGGCCTTGATTTGCCAGGAGCTTGTCGAATTGGCTCATATTTGGGCTCAAAAAATGTTGAAACGTTTGGAGGTCAAGCCTATATGGTTAGTCGAGGTGATTTAAAGTTATAATTTGTTACAATAGGCCGGCATGGAAAAAATTCATCCGACAACTGTTGTTATCTTTGGAGCTACCGGAGATTTGTTTCGTAAGAAGCTTTCGGCAGCGCTTTTGGACTTGTTCTCAAGGGATTTTTTGCCTAAGAAATTTCGCATTGTGGCGTTTTCTAGAAGGCCGTGGAGTAGGGAGGAATTTCATAAATTTATGCGCGAAACCTTTGCAAGTAATGCTGTAAAGGTGCCAATAGAGACAATCGATCGTTTTTTAAAGTCTGTATATTATGTTGAAGGTGATTTAAATAATCTTGAAAGTTACAATAAGGTGGCGCAATTACTTTCTGAACTGGATGCTAAGGCGGGAGTTTGCACGAATAAATTATTTTATTTGGCTACTCCACCAACGGCGTATGAAGGAATTTTAAAAAATATTTCAGCTTCAGGTTTGGCCATTCCATGTGCTCCGAGTAAGGATCAAGGTGAGACAGGGTGGACTAGAATTTTAATTGAAAAACCCTTTGGAAGTGACTTGAAGACCGCTCGTGAGATCGACTTACTTTTAAGTGAGTTGTTCAGTGAAAATCAAATTTTTCGAATCGATCATTATCTTGCTAAGGAAACGGTGCAAAATATTTTAACGTTTCGTTTTGTTCATTCTTTGCTAGAACGTAACTGGAATAATAAATTCATTGACCGTGTAGAAGTAAAACTTTTGGAAAAAAATGATGTCGGTATTAGAGGTAGTTTCTATGATGGGTTGGGTGCTTTGCGGGATGTTGGTCAAAATCATTTACTCGAGTTGGCTGCACTGGTTGCCATGGAGAAGCCTGTTTCGACTGGCGCGGTTGCTTTACAAAGGGCTCGTGGGGATGTTTTGTCCAAGTTTAAAATCTGGAGTGGTAAAGATGCCTTGGCTATTCGTGGCCAATATAATGGTTATCTTGAGGAGGCCGGTGTTGATAAAAATTCCAAAACGGAAACATATTTTAAAGTTAAACTTGCTCTGCCAACCAAACGTTTTAAAGGTGTGCCATTCATTCTGGAAAGTGGTAAAGCTTTGTTGGAATCTAGAGCTGAAGTTATCGTGTATTTTAAAAAACCGATCTCAAGTTTTTGCGTGGAGGATGTTTGTCAGATACCGGATAAATTTGTCGTCTTCAAGCTTCACCCTGATGAAATCGTGAAGCCGAAAGTCGATTCTTTGGGTGCTTATGAGAAAGTTTTGTCCGACGCCATTTTAGGTGATCAAACACTTTTTATTTCAACCGATGAAGTTCTTGCTGAGTGGAAGATCGTCAGAGATATTTTTAAAGTTTGGCAGTTGTCAAAAATGGTAAAATATGAAAAGGGTATAATGCCTAATATTAAATAGGAAATTATGAAAAAAATAAAACTTGGCTATATCGGATTGGGGAAAATGGGGAAAAATATGGTTTTGAGGATGAGGGAGAAGGGTGTTGATGTTGTGGCTTACAACAGAAGTGAAGCCCCAAGAACTGAAGCTAAAAAAGTTGGAATTGCAGTTGTAGATTCGATTGGCGCTCTTGTTGGAAATTTGCAAAAACCCAGAACTGTTTGGGTTATGGTTTCAAATAATGGAGTTGATGAAACGTTAGATGAATTAATAAAACATCTTGACCGAGGCGATACCGTAATCGATGGTGGTAATTCCATGTATAAGGATTCTGTTAGACGCGCTGTTGAGCTTGAGAAAAAAGGAATTGACTTTCTCGATGCTGGTGTGTCGGGAGGTCCTAAGGGTGCTCGCGATGGCGCCTGTATTATGGTTGGTGGTAAGAAAAAAGTGTATGAAAAGTATGAAAATTTGTTTGAGGATTTGTCGGCGTCCGGAGCATTTGCTTATATGGGTAAGTCAGGTGCAGGACATTTTGTGAAAATGGTTCACAATGGGATTGAGTACGGTATGATGCAAGCTGTTGCTGAAGGTTTTGCTGTAATGAGAGCTTCCGATTTTAAACTTGATTTGGAAAAAGTGGCGAATCTTTATAATCATAAAAGTGTAGTGGAGTCGAGGCTTGTTGGTTGGTTGTCAGCGGGCTATGAAAAATACGGAACGGATTTGGAGGAAATTTCCGGTACGGTGGCTCACACTGGCGAGGGTGAATGGACAGTAAAAGCAGCTAAGGAACTTGGTGTTGCTGTGCCGATAATAGAAAGCTCATTTAAATTTAGGGTAATGTCAGAAAAAAATCCAAGTTATGCTGGAAAAGTTCTGTCTACGTTAAGAAATCAGTTCGGAGGACATGATGCAGTAACAAAATCTAAGCCAAAAAATAAGTAAAATGGAAATTTTTGATATTTCACTTCCGCTAAATAATAAGACCGTTGTTTACCCGGGAAATGTTCCGCTTTCTATTGAAGTGCATCATGAAATGCCGGAACATGCGACCCATCTTTCAAAAATTGTAATGGGTTCACATACGGGTACACATGTGGATGCGCCGAGTCATGCGGTGCAAGGTGCTTCGTCGTTGGATTCAATCCCAATCGAAACTTTTGTCGGACCTTGCAGAGTGCTAGATTGCACAGGTAGCGTTTCCTCGATAAAAATTTCCGATTTAAAAAAATTCGATGTGAAAAGAGGAGAGAGGATTTTGGTAAAGACTCAAAATTCGCTCAGTGGATTTGATAAATTTCGTGACGATTATGTTTATCTTGATGGGGACGCGGCAGATTATTTAGCTGAACTCGGTATCATGATTTTCGGTATTGATTATTTTTCTGTTAAACAGCGGGGAAGCAAGGATCAGCGTCCACACACGTCACTTTTATCCAAAAATATTCCAATTATTGAGGGACTAGATTTATCTAAAGTTTCTGCCGGAGACTATATGCTTATCTGTCTTCCATTAAAATTTGTTGGAATCGAAGGTGGGCCTGCAAGAGTTATTTTGACTTATAAAAAATAGACGCAACCCATTGGTAGGCGTCTATTGTTTTGAAATTGCACTCACTAATTTGCGAAGACGAACTTTTTCTAAGTCTCTCCAATCTTCGTCCGGAATGGGACGGATGGTAGGATTGACTTCCTCGAAAAAAGTTAAGTCTCTGGCCGTGTTTCCACAATTCACACAATGGTAGTGACGAACCAACGCTTCAATGTCATCTTGGATGACCGTAACGTCAGGATAATAACAACCACAAGGAGCAAGGGCTATTTGACCATTAAAGTACGGTCCACTCATAGTTATATTGGGTTAAACTAAGAATACCTTACATTTCTTATTGGAAAATGTCAAAGGTTTTTCTAGTGGTCTATCATATGTTATGCTTCGAACATGATAAGTATCATTATTGAAGGCAAGGTCATAAAAGGCTCTGGCTACGGACGGAAATTGGGATTTCCGACCGCAAATTTGGACCGTAAACAGTACTTAAAAGACAAAATGGACCTTCCTTTAGGTGTTTATGCGGGTGTAGCTTATGTTCATCATTTGAATAAAATTCTTAAAACCGCGATTGTTATCGGACCGTTAGATAAGAAGAAAGTTCCGAAAATCGAGGCGCATATTTTGAGTTTTAAAGGCAAGCTTTATGGAAAAAAAATAACGCTTTATCCGTATAAATTCCTCCGTCCATTCGAAGTATTCAAGACCGAACGGCTTTTAATCGCGCAAATTAAAAGAGACGTGAAGCGAGTGGAAAAAGAAGTTGCTACCCCTGTCGGTTATTAGTTTTTACTTCGGACTTTAATGAATAATTTTTTTAAAAAATACGCGCCTTTTCTGATTTTTTTCGCGGCGATGCTCTGGGCGACCGACGCGCCGTTCCGGTTGCAATTGACGAAAGATTTGCCGAGCAACTTTATAGTGTTGGGCGAGCACTTTTTCGACATCCTTATCGCTTTGCCGATTCTGTTCTTGAATTGGAGTGAAGTTAGGAAATTAAATCTAAAAGGGTGGTTGTCAGTGATTTTCATAGCGGTGTGTGGTTCCGCGCTTGCTTCTGTTGCTTTTACCGAAGCATTTCATTATGTGAATCCATCCGTGGCTATTTTGTTGCAAAAGCTTCAGCCGTTTATCGCCATTGCACTGGCTGTCGGTATGCTTGCGGAACGATTGCCAAAACATTTTTGGTATTGGACCGGATTGGCAGTCATGGGGGCATATGTTATTTCGTTCCCTGATTTTGTACCAAGACTTTATGTGGGTGAAGTATTCAATCCGAATTTTGTGGGAGTTACCTTGTCACTCGTTGCAGCGCTATTTTGGGGAGCGTCTACCGTGCTTGGAAAATATGCACTTGAGACTGTAAGTTTCAAAACCCTGGCATCACTAAGATTTACACTGGCATTTGTGTTTCTCATCGGTTTCAATGCGTTTCAGGGAACTCTTGGTGCAATCTCCACCGCGACTGGACATGATTGGCTATTTATTTTTATTATTGCTCTGACTTCAGGTATAGTGTCACTTTTTGTCTATTACAAAGGTTTAACATATACCAAGGCATCGGTGGCCACCGTGGCGGAACTAGGATTTCCTTTGGCTGCGGTAGTTGTGAACTGGCTATTTATTAATTCACCAATCACTTCAGTCCAGATTATTGGTATGGCGGGACTTCTACTTGCGATATATTTACTGACAAGAACACAAGGTGAACTGGTACCGGAGGTAATTGTTTAAAATGTTTACGGGAATTATTAGAAAAACTACAAAGGTAAACAGTCCCGTTGCGCAAGGCGCAACGGGACTGTTCGAGGTAATTAATCCAAAGCTTCGGGTAAAATCTGGTGACAGTGTTACAGTGAACGGAGTTTGTTCAACTATAGTGAAAGGCGGTAAAACTTTATTGTTTCAATATATGCCAGAAACTTTAGAAAGAACAACTATTTGTAACATTAAGCTTGGTGAGATGGTTAATTTAGAAGAGTCATTACGTTTAAGCGATAGATTGGACGGGCATATTGTATTGGGACATGTCGATACGGTTGGAGAAATTGTTGAAATAAAAGCTGAAGGCAACTCAAAAATTTTTGAGATTGAACCAAGAGAGCCAAAGCGGTTTATGAAATTTATCGCGGAGAAAGGTTCGATTACACTAGACGGAGTTAGTCTTACTGTTGTGAATTTTGGTGCGAAGTATTTTACGGTCAAACTTATACCTTATACTTTGGAACACACGGCTTTCGGTGAAAAATCAGTAGGTGGTAAAGTGAACATAGAATTTGATATACTGGCGAAGTATTTGGAAAGATTAAAATGAAAATTGAGCAAAAAAAAGAGGTCTTTGACGCCAGCCGATTGAAAGTCGGTATAGTGGTTTCGCGTTTTAATAATGAGATTACCGAGAAACTTTTGGAGAGTGCTCTGGCGACACTCAAAGATCATAAAGTTAATGAGAGAAATATAAAAATAGTGAGTGTGTCAGGTTCGGTGGAAGTGCCTTTTGCATTACAAATATTAGCGAAGAGTAAAAAGTTTGACTGTCTGGTGGCTTTGGGCGCGGTTATAAAGGGTGAGACTGATCATTATACTTATGTTTGCAAAATGGCGCAGGAAGGTGTCCTTCGGGTGATGCTTGATTATTCAATTCCGGTAGGTTTTGGAATCTTAATGACTGATACACAGGCGCAGGCGGAGGCAAGGATGGAAAGCGGCGGAAGCGCAGCTTCCGCCGCTTTAGAATTGGCTCTTATTAAAATTTAATAATTTTATGATCAGATTTGCGACAATAAATATTCAAGGTGATACATATTTGGACAGTGTGGTGCCTTTCCTGAGTAATTTTAAGCCTGATGTTGTGTGTTTCCAAGAGATTGTTGAGACAAGCGTTCCTTTTTTTGAGAAAAAACTCGGGATGAAGGGGTATTTTGTGCCAGTTACCATTCATTACGCCAAACCCTTTGATGCAAGTAGCCCGGTAGGAACGATTGGTGTCGGGCTATTTTCCAGTCTTCCTGTGACCGACGTTTGCAAAGACTATTATGTAGGAGGTGAGGGTGATATCCCAAGACTTGTAAGTGGAAAATTGAATAGCAGTGTATGGCACGCAATCCTAAGAGGAACGATACATAAGAATAATGAAAAATATGTTGTAGCCACGACACATTTCACCTGGACTCATGACGGAAGTACGAGTGATAAGCAAAGAGAAGACCTTGTAAATCTACTGAAAATTACGGAGAAAAATAATGAGCTAATTTTATGCGGTGATTTTAACGCTCCGAGAGGGCAGGAGATTTTTGGTAAGCTTTCAGAAAAATATAAGGATAATATTCCTTTGGAATATACATCAAGCTTGGATACCGAATTGCACAGAATAGGGAAGATTAAACAGTTAATGGTAGACGGACTATTTACGACACCTCATTATAAAGTTACGGAGGCTAAATTATCCGAAGGGGTGAGTGACCACAAGGCGGTAACAGCAATTATTTCGAAAGTGAAATAAATAATTAATATAATGAAAAAGAAAATACAGGTTGGGATATTGTTCGGAGGAAAGTCTGCGGAGCATGAAGTTTCCTTGAGATCCGCGAAGAATATTGCGGATGCAATTCCAAAAGATAAGTACGATGTTGTTATGATTGGAATCGATAAAAAAGGAAAGTGGCTACTTAACGATGCGTCAAATTTCTTGCTCCAAACAGCTGGAAATCCTATGCCGAGATTAAATGATTCAGGAAAAGAAGTGGCGCTCATCCCTGAGAGTGCCGGAGTGCTTACTTCTATGAAAGCCGGTAGCGGTTCAATGATAGGAAATCTTGATGTGGTTTTCCCAATTCTTCACGGTCCGATGGGTGAGGATGGTACGGTGCAGGGACTTTTGAAACTTGCAGGTATTCCTTTTGTCGGTTCCGGAGTTTTAGGTTCAGCCGTGGGAATGGATAAAGACGTGATGAAGCGT
>SIBU01000006.1 GCA_009695005.1 Candidatus Tayloriibacteriota bacterium | reverse complement strand
TTAAAAATTGCATCTTGGAAACTGCTAGCCTCTCGGCTGGAAGCCTTATTATGGCCGAAAGGCTAGCAGTTTAAACCAAAAAAAACAAAACCGAACAGAACTCAGAAAGAAAATTATGAACGAAACGATTAAGATTGGCGACTTCAGCGTAACAGTTGAAGCGAGATTTCCCGGTGTATCACAACCCCTGCTCGTTGCAGAAGATGGGTACATCTCGGATGTCAACGTCCTCCCCGAGAAATTTTTCGTGGTGGTCACGGTTAACCCGATGATCCTGTGCACGGGGGTCATTATGAACGGCGGGCAAAACAAAACCATGTCAGACTCCCCGTTCAGAATGGACGGGAATCACATGGTTTTCCGGCGGGACATGCAGGTCTTCCGCACCTCCAATGGTGCGGCACACATGCGTCCCGGTCAAAACAATGTACGCTTCGCCCTGCTATCACGAGATGGCTCCGTGGAATACTATGAGGTCAGCTTGAGCATCCAAGTGGACAAACTGTTCCTAACCATCCAACGGAAAGGTAAGGGGCACTTCTACCAAACCAAAGGTACGCTTGAGTGCACGGGCATTCGGGACGAGCTCCGCGACTTGCTCGCTGGTATCTTTAAAAAAGAACTGGAGAGTTGGAGGCTTCCTGCAGGTGGCAAGGACGAAACAGTCCCGTTGCCGGAAAGCAGAGATCCTAGCAACGGCGTAGTCCCCTGGTATGACGATGGGCGTCAAACAGGAATGCTCGAGGTTTACGAAGGAGAAGAAAAACCTCTCAGACCTGTCTCGGTCAGCTGGCAAGCTTGCCCTCCGAGAGGGGAAAACGGACGTCGTTACTTGATGGCTGGGGAAGTGGTCAGAATCCTCGAAGAGCGACAGAGAAAGGACACTCGTTCCTCGATCAAAACCGAGGCGACGAAAGTGGAGATCATCACTGCCGTCGCGCCGCCGGTGATCACGTCGCCCAGACAGGCGACCACCGGTACGTCATAATCAAAGATGCAAAGATGTTGTGAGCCCCAAAGTTTTCAAACTTTGGGGCTAATTTTTTTATATTTACTGTGATAACATATATCAATGGAAAATAATGACTTGGGCCAAAATAGAAATCTCTCTTCCCATTTTATCTATTCTGGCGTTTTTTTAAATGAGGAGAGTCGCAACAAAATTTTACAAACGTTTATACCTAAATTTGAGAATATTTACGCTGACCATCTAACAATTCATTTCAAGCCTTCCGAAGAACAAATAAAAACCCTCAAGCTTGGCGATACAGTTAATCTTAATGTAATTGGTATTGCCGAAGACGACAGAGCTCAAGCCTTAATAATGCAAACTGATCTATCTTCAAACGCTAATCCACACATTACACTATCTACCAGAAACGACACCAAGCCCGTTTACTCAAATGAATTGATTGAAAAAAGTGGGTTCAGGAAACTTGACGGGTCCTTAACAGTAACTGGAGTTATCGGACTATTTGACGGCAAACAAGTTGTTACAAAACTTTCCACGTTTCCAATTCAGAAAATTATTTTGCCAACTCGAGCCCAACCCGACACGATTGTTGCGATTTTTGTTCTGAAAAAATTCGGCAAAATAAGATTTCCTGGAATTGAAAATTCAAGTGTTGACGTTTGGCAAACTGTTCCTGATGGAGAAACTCCGGATTCTTTACTATCTAAGGGTCAGCTTTTGATAGATTTAGGTGGAGGGCAATTTGATCATCACGGCAAGCAAACAAAAACCACAGCAACAAGACTTATTTCGGAGTATCTTGGAGTAAGCGAATCCCCTTCTCTACAAAAACTTCTTGAATACACCGAACGCGACGATTTTTTTGGCAAAGGAACAATTTCTGCTGATCCTCTAGATAGAGCGTTCGGTTTATCTGGACTTGTGGCCGCTTTAAACAAAAACTTTTCAAAAAGACCGGCACATGTTGTGGAAATAGTACTTCCTTTTATTGAAGCCCATTTCGAAGAGGAAGTTCGTAGGACTGAAGAACTCCCAAAAGAATTTGAAGAGAAAGTTTTAAGCGGTAAAGCCGAAATATTTTTCACAAAGCAAAGAGATAAAAAGCTTAAAGTGGTCATTATCGATTCAGAAAACGCCAGCATGCCGGGATACCTCCGGTCTCAAGTTGGAGGACGTTTTGATGTGGTTGCACAATGGATGCCTTCAGGCCATGTAAATATTCTAACTCGACCAACCAAACACATTGATCTACGCTCATTGACCGCCATAATTCGAACCGAGGAATTGAATCTTAAAGGCAACACCACAAATCTAGATATAAGATACTTGGCAAGAACAGGAAGATTACCCGAGATTTTAGAGTGGTATTACGATCAAGCCACAAATTCAATCCAAAACGGAGGACTAAATCCTAAAGAAATAGAAAAAACTAAAATATCTCGTTTTAGTTTAAGAAAACTTTTGGAAGTTGGACTTTCTGAAGCCTTGTGGAACCCAATGCACTAAATTTTAATTAACGAATTACAGAGGCCGTAGTGGTAGCGGCAGATACCTTAGCCAATGCAGCCACAATCGCACCAGACGGAATATAAAAATTATCTCCTTCACCGGCCGAAATCGCTCTAATACCCACAACATCACTCGATAAATTTACCAAAATGCTACCCAATGTCTTTCCAATTGTATGGATATCAGTTTTTATTATTTGAGAATTTTTCAAGGCGACAATATCTGCGGTTGAAGTGGCCGTACTGGAAACACTTGTATCACCCAACTTTTCAGAGAGATTTGACACAATACCTGTTGCAACAGAAACCTTTTCTCCTCCAAGCGCGATAACAGTTTGTCCAAGTTTTAAAGAAACAGAATCTGCCAATGACGCCAGAGAAAAAATCGGAGGTTTAGACACACCGTCAAAAATGGGTTTCAAGAAAATAATTTTTGAAGAAGCAGACGCTGGGACAATCGAAACCGGTAACGTCAACCGATCAGAATAAATCACTTTAAATTTTTGTGGAACAAAATTACCCTCAAAATCTTGAACCTGACCTGTAATTGACGGATCAATTGCAACCAAGCCATCTTTTCCTACCACCAAACCATTTCCAACAAAAACATCTTTCAAACTATCACCCTCTCCGGATATCCAAATGACTGAAACGATACTTTTGGAATTTTTCTCTACAGCCTGAACTACCAAGTCATCCTCTTTTACGACAATAGTCTCCTTGGTAATTACAGAGGCGGTTTGTTGGGCCGGCCCCTGTACAACCTTCTCTATTGTACGTTCCACCACGCGATTGATAGTCTGTGTCACTCCAGGTGGCGCTTGATCCATAAGCGCTACAGTAACAATACCAGTCCCAATTGATGTAATAAAAGAGACTAGCAAAGTTACAAGAACGATTTGTTGTTTAGTTAATTCCTCCATTGAATGAATAATAAAACAACTTCAAAAAAACACAAGCTAAATTTAGCAAAATTATGGTTTAGCGATAATCGACTTTAACTGAATTAGCAAATAATCAATATCAGCCTTCACGGTAGATCTTCCAAAAGTAAAACGAAGGGACTCTAGCGAGCGTTTTGCACTACCTCCAAGCGCTCGAACAACGTAAGATCCGCCCTCAGAACCTAGGCACGAACTTTTTGTAGAACATGCTATTCCTCTGGCATCTAATTTTAAAACAGCAAATTCCGCATCCAGTCCTGTAACCGAGATATTAATGTTATTTGGCAAACGCTCATTCAAATCGCCATTTACTGTTATATTTCCCAATCCTTCTATTCCAGTATTCTGCAGAACCTTGGAATAGAAATAGTTTCGTAATTTTTCAAGACGCGCCGATTCCTTTATTCTCATTGATACTGCAATTTCAAAAGCTTTGGCAAAACCGACAATTGCCGGCACATTTTCAGTAGTCGCCCTAAATCCCCTCTCCTGACCTCCTCCTTCAAAAATTGGTTGAATTAAATTTCCCCTTTTTACATATAACGCTCCAACACCTTTTGGACCATACATTTTATGACCATCCAAAGTCATAAGATCGACACCTAACCGCTCCGTCATACAGTCTAAGTAAAGTGGAGCCTGAGAAGCGTCGGTGTGAAAAATGAGGCTGGAAAAACCTTTGATAATTGACTCTTGACCTTTAACCGCTGACAGATTTTTAATTATCTTCGAAACTTCTCTGAGTGGTTGAATGGTTCCAATTTCGTTGTTCGTATATCCGATAGAAACAAGTACCGTTTCTCTTCGAAGCAATTTCTCGATGATTTTAGGGTCAACAATTCCGTTACTCTTTACTGGCGCATAATCAACTTTCGCTCCGCGACTTTCTAATTCGCGAAAACACTCCAAAACTGAACTGTGCTCGATAACCGTCGTCACAAAATGCATTTTAGCAATCGAAAGCCCGCTTTTTTCCAAGTTTTTTACAACTCCAAAGATTGCCAAATTGTTCGATTCGGTACCACCCGAGGTAAAAATAATTTCATCGGCATGAGCCTGTAATATTTTGGCTACCTTTACCCTCGATTCCTCCAAACCTTTTTTTGCCAAAACTCCTTCAAAGTGAATTGAACTGGGATTGCCAATCTTTTCCAAAAAAAACGGAGTCATCACTTTGAATACCCTAGGGTCAAGAGGGGTTGTTGAGGCGTAATCCATATACACTCTTTTTTTCATTCTTCACATATTATGAAAATATTGAGAAAAATACAATGAGATATATCTTTAGCTTTTTGCCAAATGTCACTTTCTCCGCTATAATCCTATGGCTATGGAGATGCACACAAGAGAGATTCTAATTACCTTAGGGGTTGCTTGCGCTCTTCTTATTATCTTTGTTGTACACCTTGAAATACGTGTTAGAAGACTAACTCGCGGTGGCAAGGCAAAAAACCTAGACGAAGCAATGTCAACCATGGAATCTGACATCAAAATCATCAAACAATTTAAAGTTGAGATGATCGATCATCTAGCAAATGTTGAAATCAGGCTAGGAAGAAGCGTCCAAGGAGTCGGGACAGTGAGATTCAACCCTTTCAGGGGAAATGGAGAAGGTGGTAGCCAAAGTTTTGCCTCAAGCTTTATTTCAGAAAAGGGCAATGGTGTAGTTCTTTCAAGTCTTTACTCAAGAGATCATGTCAGTATTTTTTCAAAACCTATAAAGGATTTTAAATCTGAATACGAACTGACAGACGAAGAAAAGAAATCTTTAGTTATAGCGAGGGAAATTTTTTCAAAAAAGTAAATTTTGAATATGATTTTCTTTACATTTGCAAAATTTTATGACTAAAAAAACAGAACAAAAGAATACATCTGTTCCCCGTCCACCAGTTGTTGCGGTAATGGGCCATATTGATCATGGCAAAACTACCCTTCTAGACTATATTCGTAAATCAAATGTTACAGACAAAGAGGCTGGTGGTATAACACAGCATGTTTCCGCATACGAAGTATTTCACAAAACTCCTGAAGGACTGACAAAACCGATAACTTTTATCGATACGCCGGGACACGAAGCGTTCGCTGCAATCCGTAGCCGAGGTGCTTCCGTCGCCGATATTGCCATATTGGTTGTTTCCGGAGAGGACGGCGTCAAACCACAAACCCTTGAGGCACTTAAATTCATCAAGGAAAGTAAGCTCCCTTTTATTATTGCGGTCACAAAGATGGACAAACCAAGTGCTAATATCGAACGCGCCAAACAAAGTCTTTTAGAAAATGAAATATATGTAGAAGGTTACGGTGGTGAAGTTCCCTGCTTGCCAGTTTCCGCCAAAACGGGCTCTGGTATAAATGAGCTATTGGATATGGTTCTTTTGGTAGCTGAGGTAGGCGAAATTTCAGCAAATGAAAATCTTCCTGCAGAAGGTGTTGTACTCGAAGTCTCTAGATCAAAGGAGAGAGGTATCAGTGCAGTGCTTATAATCAGAAACGGAACTCTTTCTAGGGGTATGACTGTTGTTTCTGGAAAATCTATTTCTCCTCTACGTATGATTGAAAACTTTGCCGGCAAAAAAATTGACGTTTGTCTGCCTGGTACTCCAGTTACAATAATTGGCTGGGACAGTGCACCGAAAACTGGCGACATGTTTCACTCTTTCTATTCAAAAAAGGACGCTGAGGAATTTCTTGAGAATCCGGAAAAGAATATTAAAAAAATCGTAGTAATTAAAAAATCTATCGCCGAAGAAAGAGTCGTGATTCCTCTCGTTGTAAAAACGGATGTATCAGGAACTCTTGAAGCCATTGAACATGAAATGGCCAAATTAGCGACCGATAAAATTATTCCAAGAATTATTCAATCCGGTACCGGTGACATCAATGAGTCAGATCTTAAAATTCTTTCTGGCAACCCTGACGCTCTAATTTTTGGTTTTAATGTAAAAATTGATAACGCCGCCAGAAATTTGGCTGAGCGTGACGGCGTCAAGATTGAACTATTTACTATCATTTACAAATTGATTGAAAGAATGCAAGAAGTTATAGCCACCCGCACTCCAAAACTTGAAGTTGTCGAAACAAGAGGCAAAGCCAAAATCATTCGCTTGTTCAGTGTCGTTAAAGACAAGCAAATTATCGGGGGTAAGGTTATAGAGGGTTCAATCGGTTTAGGGGATGAATTCAAAATTATAAGACGTGGCGCTGAGGTTGGTAGCGGAAGAATCCGTGAACTTCAGCAACAAAAAGTCAAAACTAGTGAAGTTTTGAAAGACAAGGAATTTGGAGCCATGGCAGAGGCAAAAATCGAGATTGCTCCCGGTGATGTACTGGAAACCTTTATTATTGTTCAAAAATAATTAATATCATGAGCGACATTAAAGACGAAAAAGTTAAGGAAATTATCCGCGAAAAAGCAGCGGAATTTCTTGAACGCGAATCTTCCAACAGTGCTCTCATCACAGTCACCAATGTTGAACTGATGGACGCAGGAAAGAGAGCTCTGGTATCATTTACAGTGTTCCCTGCTGACAAGGAAAACGGTGCGCTAGATTTTGCAAAAAGGAAACGTTCTGAGTTCCGGGAAGTTTTAAAGCGTGAGACAAAGCTATTCAGATTGCCTTTTGTCGATTTCAGGATAGACTTAGGCGAGAAAAATCGACAAAAAATTGATATGCTGTCACAAATGTAAGGTTTTTTTAGGATTTACGATCATCGAAATTTAATTAATATATTTGGCCACGTAGAAAAGTGGTAATTCGGAGATCTGCAAAATCTCTATGCGGGAGTTCGATTCTCCCCGTGGCCTCCACGAGCAAGCCGCCTGCGCGGCTTGCGCGGGAGAATCGAACGCCGAAGCAATATCGCGAGCTTCGAGCGATTGCGAGGCGGTGCCCAGACAAATTTTTGCGACGGCAAAAATTTGAGTTGCGAGCGATTCTCATGGATGCCCGGGTGACGTAATTGGTAGCCGTAAGGGACTTAAAATCCCTGGACCGTAAGGTCGTGTGGGTTCGATTCCCACCCCGGGCACAGCGAGCGAAACGAGATGAGCGCGGGAGAAAGCGCGGGACGCTTTCGTGTGGGAATCGAAAAGGTTCTCCCATATCGAGTCCCCGAGATGGGAAACCTGTACTGAACCTGTAAGGTTCGAACTTCCCACCCCGGGCACAGCGAGCGAAACGAGATGAGCGCGAGAGTACCGTGCCTTACGAACGATCAGTTGGGTTTTTTTAAGAATTTTACATTTGCTTCGCTTTTTTTCCTGGATTCAGGTGGCATATTCTGAAAAGAAACTTTTATTGAGTCTTAGTCTTTAAATACTCCCCCAAGTCCTCGTCAAACTTATCCATGCTTTTTTCTATAAGTTCACCGAGATCAGGTGCAACATTTGTATGCTCATCCCCAAAAATCACCGCCAACTCTTTACGTTGGGATTCATTACCAAGTAGAATAGCGGAATACATATGCTCACCGAATCCATGCTCTGAATCATTTACCTCTAAAAATCTGGTTATGTTTTCTGTATTGCCACAAGTATCACCACCATCACCAACAAAATAAAACGCAGAGGCATAATCAGGGTATTCTTCAACTTGTTCGTTTAATTTGCTCGCCGCTTTTTTGATACCATCAAGCATATTAGTACCACCTCGAGTAGCCAGTTTTTGCATTAACCGAACTTTTATAGTTGATTGCGTACCATCTTCAAAGTCGTATCTTTGTGGTGAATCATAATCTTGTTTAAATTCTTTAATTTCAGTTACAGAATTAGAGAAAGTATTTATAGAAAATTTAATATAACCAAATTCTTGAGAAATACGACTGAATAATTCAGAGTAAAATATTAGAAGTTTTCGTGCGCTTTGTAATTTTTCTCCCGCCATAGAACCAGACACATCCACCAAAATTGATGCCATAAATCGAGGCTTGACAGAGGGGTAGATTTCTCGAGGATTTTTTACTGTTCCAAAAAGTAAGTTTCTGGTTTTCATTACAGCCTTTCGATCAAATGCTCCTTGTCGAGTTAGGGAATCATCATCAAATCCAACCTCGTCCTGTCTTGGTAAACGTTCAGCAAAATATTGAAACCATTTATCTACCAATGGTTCGATCTCCTCACGAATATCCTCATACTCGTTATAAACTCTATTTTCTTGTTCAACTTCTTTTTGAACTCGATCAAGTTCCTCTAGCTTTCTTTCTTCAAGTTCTTTTATGATCTCATCTCTCTTTTTTTCGTCCATAAAGCCATCCTCAACCATTTTGTCGAGCTCGTCTTTAATTTTATCTTTCATCTGATCCTCTTTCGCTTCCAGCTTGTCTTTAATTTCTTTTTTTGAATCATCAAAAAGATCGCTACCTTCTACTTCTTTTTGAAGCTCAGAAAGTTCTTTGAACTTTTCTGCATTTTGTACTTTGTCTTCAAGTTGCTGTTTTTGTTCAGCCATCTTTTCCATTTGTTCTTTCGCTTCTTGCAGTTGTGATTCTGATTGTTGCATCTGACTATCTGAAGCATCGGGCATTTGCTCTAAGGGATTACCGGATTCAGGGGATTGTCCTTGACCTTGTTGTTTTCCTTGTGTCTGGCCTTCCTTTTGCTGATCTCCTTTTTGACCCTTTTTGTCTCCATTCTCCTGTGGCTTATCAATGCCACCATCCTCTGCTTCCTCTGCAGATTCTTTTTCTAATTTCCTATCGTCCTTGTCTGACTCCTTTTGGTCTTCAGGTTTTGGATTTGGAGTGGCATCAAAACGTCTCCATGTCTTTCCATCCCAAATTTCTGACCAGGCATGGCCAGAACTCTGAGTAATAGCCGACTTGCCATCTTTTGCCCCTTCAACTTTATGTCCAATCACCAAACGGGCTGGAATACCTGCCTTACGCATCATTGCAATAAACTTGGTATTAGAGGAGTAGCATTCCAAGTATTCTGACTGGTCGATATTTTGGAGATAGTTATCACCAGTGGATTCACTTCGCAATTTATACTGCAACGCTTGTGCTTTCTCTAGATCTCCGCCTCCGGGGTAAAAGTGATTTGCTAAAATGTATTGTCGTACCTGCTCGGCTTTTTGTATGGGTGATCCTATAAGCTTGGAGAGGACTGCTTCAGATTTTGATGAAAGTGACCCACGATGAAGAAGCGCCATATCTTCTGGGATCGT
Source organism: Candidatus Tayloriibacteriota bacterium (assembly GCA_009695005.1). Taxonomy (GTDB): domain Bacteria; phylum Patescibacteriota; class Minisyncoccia; order Phycocordibacterales; family SIBU01; genus SIBU01. Next base: position 38,832 of record SIBU01000006.1, on the reverse strand, counting down.
TTTTCCAGGAAAGGGTGTTTGTTCTAACAAAAAATCTATTGAAAATGAACCAGTCCCACTGACTTCAAGATAAAAACAGCCATTTTGATCACGCCTAACTTCTACATTAGCCCCATTAGCTTTCAGAGAGGAAACATCAAGTGCATAGCCATTTGGAAGAGGTAGAGATTTAACTCCGCTACCTAAAGTCCCTGAGATTGTAGATCGATCTTTGCCCGTAATAGAAATAGTGTAAGGGGAAAGTTGTTTTTTCTTGCTCCATGTTTTTGAATCAACATCATAATAACTTTTTCTACCACTCGCGTAGTATCCACCAAGTGCAGGATCAATCTCAAAGATTGCCCTTTCCTGCATCTTTTCTTTTGATTCACCGGGTGCTGGAGGTGGGGTGTGATATTCGTCTCGATCTTCGGGAGGAATTGCGGGATCTTCTGGAGAGCCGGGTGGGACAGCTTGCTCTTGATACTTCTCAAGTTCCTTTTCTAGCTCTTGCATGCTTTCACTAGGTTCACCACCCTTTGTCTCTTTCTGAATTTTCGGTAGACCTTCTCGTACCGCGTCAGTGAGTTTTTTATATCCACTCTCGTCTCCTTTTTGTATGTATTCTCGATAAGAGGATTGAAGGTCTTCAAAAAGTTTGCGCTCATCTCCCGAAAGTTCAGAGATAACACGATCCCGTTCTTCCATGCCCACTAAACCCATATCCTCACTTAACCAATTGACCTTCAATGCTTTTAGTACCTTTTGAGACCGAGGAAGATTCCCCATATTTTTAATCGTAGTTTCCGCTTCAGCTCGAAGAGCTTCCAGCATTTGCATTCGGCCAGTATGTCCAAAAGAATCCATTACTTTTTTCTGAACTCTTGCTTGAGTTACATCGCTATAAAGGTTATCAAGGTCGTCCAGAGGGATATCATGACCACGCATATCTTCTACGAATTTGGCGAATCTAGGATAATCGTAGTGAGTAATGAATGCGGAAAGGTCTCGAATACGTCCACTGACTTTTTCTAAGCCTTCTTTTTCAATATCCTCGGCATTATAAAAAAGCGAATCAGGTTTGATATCGTGTGTCACTTCTTCGGCGGTATATTTACCATCCAACAATCCCTGAAGTTTTTCCGCTCGAGTTGCCTGATCTACTGGATAATGCAAAGACCATTCCTTGGCAGGAAGAACCTTTAATCTACCTTCAGCGGCCTGTTCAGCGAGATATAGCATCTCACGAGTGAGTCTTGACGGCTTCGCCTTCTCTTGTGGAGTCGACTCAGTAAATTGACCGGGACGTTTCATATATTTATGCCCTTACACGCTTTCTAGAAGTCCAAGTATCCATTGCTGTGCGAATCTTGTTCTGATCTTCTTGTTTGTCAATGTGGGTTAAGAAGTATTTATTAAGAAGGGCTCGAGCTACACCTTCTGGATTTGCAGTAGCCTTTTCTTCGGGAGTCATCTTGCTAATAGCATATGCCGCTCGACGCAATTCTCTACCAGTAATTGGTTGAGTAACTGGTATCGCATTTCGTGCCTCACGACTCTTCTCAAAGATTTTAATAAAGTTCTCTCGGAGAATACTGGCAAACTGTACAAGAGCGAGGGAAGCATCTATATCGAACTTTTGTGTCCCAGTTGGCTCTGGTGCGCCATTGTCTATGCCGTTGATATATTTATCCCACATTTTTACAAAATCGTTGTGTTCCAAGCTTGCCTCATATGTTAGGTCAGCTAGAGAGTCAATACCTCGAGCTATACGCAATGCCTCAGAAGCATCGTAGGGTGGGTTAGGATTTCGGTCTCCTGCATCAGCTTTGCGTGTGAGAGGTGGGTAACCAATTTCGATAGATAGCATACGGCTACGAGTAGCGAATTGGGGATTAAATGTTCCGGGATAATTTGGATTCATAGAACCAACCAGTAGAACACTTGGCAATGCCCGAATAGTTTTACCGGAACTTGTTTTCAGTGTTAACGAGCGCTTTTCGTCCATAAGAGCATGAAGGAAAATCTGCGCTTGCTCAGGCATCGCGTTAAACTCGTTGAAGTACACAATTGCTCCGGGAGTGGTAATCCCGTTCAATACTGCTGAAGGCACTTTTAATGTCTGTGAAGCTCCGTCCAGAGATTCCAACATGACATCTTCTGACAATTCAAATTCAGTCGTCCATTTCGTTCCATCAATTCCGAAATAAGGTCGATTGGTTAAGGCACTAAACATTTTTATACGCACATCTTTACCAGTACCCGCGTGTCCTTTCAAGTTAAGTAAACCTTCCTGTAAATCTAATTGCATCTTTAATGCTTCTGCCATTTCAGACAAATCAGTTTCGGTTTGAGGATCCATAACCCAGTGACTCTGCCACTGCGGAACAAATCCCTTTCCATTTGTGTATTCTATTTCCGGCTCTGTTTTAATTTGATCAATACGTCGCAATAGAGAGATGTGGTGTTCGGCGGCAAAAGTACCGCACTCCTGCAGTTTTTGTTTATATTCTTCTTGCCAAGCGTTATCTACGTCGGGAGTTCTTTCACCAATCTTTTGTCGTCTTAAATAAATCTCTTTAAGAGCGTCTCTTTTTTCCTGTAATTCCTGTTGGAGATTAGATTTTTCTCCTTGAGACCAATCTCTGTATGATTTTTTAACATCCCTAAATTCTTTGGCAGTTAAATAAGACGGAGAAATGGATTCGCCACGATATGTTAAAAGACCAAGACGCCATTCATTTTCATTAAGCCACCCTTCATAAAGTCGGACTTGCTCTACTTTTCCCGTAGATGTACGAATTGAGATAGAAACATCTCCAAGAATATCTCCGGCCTTAACTCCTGGTCCATGAGACCTTGCATCTTCTTCAAATGTCACATCGACTTTGCGTTCTACCTTTTCTTTAACTTTTGCTTCCCACTTAGGAAAAGACGTATCTCCAAACATGACCATTTGCTGACCAGTTTTAGAAACTTGAGTTAATGCCCCACGTTCAATTTCAGTTAACGTGTTGGAAATTCTCACTTTCAAACCTCGCTCCAACTCTTTGGCCAAATCAGGATTATCTCCGGCTAGTCCAGAGATTTCAGCATCCAGTGTTTTCTTGGCCTCGCTTGAAGATAGATATTGTTCTGCCTGAGTTCGACTAGTAAAACCTTTAGTTCGTAGACGATCAATCAGACCATCAACATCTTGTGACAATATATCCACTGTTGCTCCTATTCGCGCTGATGCCTTCTCTCTTACTTTTGCATATTCTCTTTTGAATTTATCCTCGAACGTGGAGGCGATGGTCTGCAGTTCTGTACGAGCCGAAACAATTGCTTTATAAGCCTCATCTGCTTCAAGAGGAACGTCCTTGGCCAATAAACCTAACCCTGACTTTAATTGCGGGTAACGGAACTCAAGCCAATCATCCATCTGTGACTTGCTAGTAAAGCCTTCAAGGTCTTTTTTGGTTCTTTCAATCAGTCCGTGAATATCTCTTGTAATTTCTCCGCCACGCTGTCGGAAAAGTTCTAACGATCTTTGCTCAAGCTCCAAGACCACTACGTGTACCTCCTGCCGCAAACCTACATCTAGTAGAGCCTCCGTAGACCTAACTTTTTCCATTTCAGCACGTGCCTCTGATACAGAACTGATAGAGAGTCCACCAACAAGCTTTGTTCGCACAGAGGTAAGAGCTTCTTCTGTAGCTTTAACAGCAAAATCTTTTTCTTTTATTGTTATAGGCTCCTCAAGCCCTTCAACAATAAAGGTGATTTCATTTTGCTTTAATCCTTGTTGTCGTAATGCTTCTCGGAGCTTATTAAATCCTTGTCGAATTTGGTTAACGCCCCCCTGAGTGGTTATTTTTGAAAGTACATCGGTGAATTGCTCTTGATATTTCAATCGCAATGGTTCTAAGTATTCTAAAGTCACATCACCTTCCGTTGCCTTTTCGGAAGCCTTTATATCAAAAATATCCTTGAACTGAACTCCATCGGCCAGCTTCGCAACGCGTCGTTTATCAAATTCTTCAGCAACTTCACTAAAATTTGGTTCATATATAACAAGATGACCATCCTTATCTACGGCGCGAATTTTTCCCGTGGAATCAAAGTTTACCTGGGTTAGGTTGGGCACTCTTTTGACTTCATCCAAAGTATCTTTTGCAACGATGACTAGATCATCTTTAGAGTAAAATAGGAAAAAATTTCCAGTCGGGTCTAATTGAAGATTACGAACACTTTCATATTTCTTTGGAAATTCCGCAGCAACAGGCTTCCATGTATTTGGTTCTCCGTTTAAATCAAGCCTCACCACACTTCTAGGATTACTACTTTGACAATAAAAAATAACATTCGGATTAGAAGGATCGATCACTATATTTCGCTCTACTGATGGAATATCTTCAGAAAATACAGGTAAGCCTTGGTTATCTCCAGTTTTAAAAATGTTAACACCCACATCAGTGATAAGAGCGTAGTGAGACTCATTAAGTTGCTTATAACCCTCACTTTCTCCAAGCAATTTTTCTACCTTATCCTTTAAGTCATTTGGCAATGGATCAGATGGATTTAGCCTTACCCAATGTTTTGGAGCAAGTGTAACTCCTTTCTCACTTTTTGTGATGAAGGTAAAAAATCCACCTTCCTTCGTAGTCAATACTATATATTTATCTGATATAACAGTCAGCTCAGAGGCAACTAATTCAACCCGTTTATTTTGTTGACCTTGACTTATTACAAGAATACCCTTTTGACCAAGAGACTTTTTCGCAAATGGTCGTAATTCAAATGGCACCTTATCCAACATTGCAACAGATTTGTTTTGGAGATACCGAGGGTCATTGCTTATATGTTCTAGTCTAACTTTGTCCCTAATACGGTTGTCATTCCAATTAACCTCCACCACCTTACTACTCAATGGGGGTTGAAAATCTTCAAGAAGTTTGGCATCTTCATCAAAAATCCTAATATCATCAGAGCCAAAAACCATGGCGATGGTATAATTATTCCACGGCCTAGCTGCCTCGATTTCCCCTTTACCACCACTCACCAGATTAATAGGTTCTACTGATCTTTGCAGCTCTTTCAACTCCAGCTCCTTTATAACCTCAGTGGTATTTTCGGCCGCCTGTGCGCTTGAGACCTCGCCCTGTATCGGAGCTAGCCCTTGTACTAGTTTTAATTTTTCCATAGTAATAATTTTACCTTATTTTATTAAATTAGAACATCAAGGGAGACCCCGAGCCCTTCTGCAGTTTTTTTGACTCTATCCATAGTTGGTTTAGGTGTTGAGCCAGACTCAAATTCAGCAATAGTATGAAAAGCCAAATCTTCTTTTTTTGATAAGACATTTTGAGAAATGCCAAGTGTGATTGGTTATTTCTATATGGTTGCTCCAGTTGTGAATTTACTGTTTAGAATAGATCTTATATTATCATAGTTACCATGTCGGGACAGCGAACGAAACGAGCTGGACTCGGAGCAAAGCAACTGCTTGCCTTGCAAGGTAGGAATCGAAAAGGTTCTCCCATATCGAGTCCCCGAGATGGGAAACCTGTACTGAACCTGTAACGAGATTGTATTCCCTATATAAAATTCGCAAATTTATAAAAACGTGTTACTATGACGAACGTATTTATATGCGCCCATAGCTCAGTCGGTAGAGCAATCGCCTCTTAAGCGAAGGGTCGTTGGTTCGATTCCAACTGGGCGCACCCGACAAAAAATCTAAACTGCTTTAGATTTTTTGATACGGGTGCGAGCCGGAAGCATGTTTTGTTTTCAAACAAAACAGCTGAGGCGGGGTCGAGAGTTCCGAGACAGACGAGTCGAGGAAACTCGTGACCACCAGTAAATACTGATACGGGTGCGAGCCGGAAGCATGTTTTGTTTCCAGACAAAACAGCTGAGGCGGGGTCGAGAGTTCCGAGACAGACGAGTCGAGGAAACTCGTGACCACCAGTAAATACTGATACGGGTGCGAGCCGGAAGCATGTTTTGTTTTCAAACAAAACAGCTGAGGCGAATTATACAATTGGGCGGGTGGTGAAATGGCAGACACGCCAGCCTTAGGAGCTGGTGCCGCAAGGCATGGAGGTTCAAGTCCTCTCCCGCCCACAAAACAATGAGCCTCGCGAATATATCTTGTGAGGCGGAGAAAAGCACGGACATGCTTTTCGGAGAGGACTTGAAGCCCGATTGAGTATTTTTTCACACTTCCTAGTGAAGAAAAAATCCAATCGGGGTACTGACCGAGTAGCGGTCAAGATTCCTCTCCCGCCCACATAAAAGAGTCCACGAATTTTTGTGGTCAGAGCAGGCAAACTGCTTTGCCTGCAAGAGAGGACTTGAAGACCTTGAGTCTATTCCGTCATCGGAATACGAAAGATGTACAGAAACTGTAAGTTTCAAGATCCCTCTCCCGCCCACATTAATTTACACAAATTTACTTTATTTTGCCTTGTATATATAGCCCTTATTCCAGCGAATAAGGGCTATACTGAGGGACGAAACGTGTTACGGATATTTGCTTGACTTTTGCCTAAAATTATGATAATGTGGCGAAAGTTCGTATTGGCCGGAATGTGATTAAAATCGCATTCCCCTGTCAATTTAATAACAACAAACCCAAACAATCAGAATACAGAAAACCGGAAAACAGTTATGAAAGAAAATCTAGTTATCGCGCTCATAGTTGCCCTTAGTATCAGTTTCACCGCGTGGCTTACTGACTGGCTCATTGCCAGTGTTAGCCTCGCGATCGGAGTCCTCATCGTCGGAGTGGTGTTTGGAAGAACAAAATTCTCCAAAATCATAAGTAAAATCAAAACAACCAAACTTGTCGAGTTGTTAAAGAAGGCTTTCACCTTATTCAAGACTCAGGTTTCAAAAGGTGATAGAGAGTACGGATTCTATCTGTCTCCCTTATCATCGACGATTCTTTGTCTGTCTGGTATCTTTGTCATTTTCTCTACATTCGCAGTACTAATCTACTTGATTGTTGGAAAATGGAAAGTTGAATTCAAAGTCGAGACAACAGATTACTCAATACAATGGCTGCCGTTCATATTTATTTCAGCCATTCTCTATATAGCCGGAAGCTTTAAAAAAGTTTCCGAGACAGAAAATGCTGTTAAATCATTTTTTGGAATTATGTTTGAGGATCTTGGACCTGGTCCTGCATTTGTGCCAAGGTGGCTATGCAAAATCACTCCAATAACATCGAACATAATCACTTTAGCTGGTGGTACACCAGAGAAAGTTAAGGCGGCTGAACGCGGTGAAGGACATGGAACGGGAACTTCAGAACAAGTTGTTGAATGGAAACTTGTTCAAAACGAGGAAGAATTTCGTGGAGCAAGTGGTACTATTCGCGTTTCTGAGGAAGCTACCAGAGTTACCTTCGCAAGTGGAATATCGGCAAAATTCCTTAAAAAGAACGATGTTGATGATAGTAATGATGAGCTAACATTTAGAAATTCTACAAACCCCTTAAGTGCCAAAATCACAACTGACCCAAAAATTGTCGTCAGTTTACTAATACCGAAAAGTGGCATTAGAATTTTGATTAGACGTTTTGGTGATCTAATCAGCGCACTTCGAAAGATTGATGAACTCATGATGAGTCACCTACAAATTCTGTGCAGTAGGATCACACTTGAGTATTTCATCTACAGGATTGATGATGTTGCCCTTACATTACATTACATTCTTGAAACGTTACTTGAGGAAGATAGGAAAATTGATCCTACAAGGCCTGAAGTTTTCCGCAAAGCTATCGGTTTTGGTTTTGAGAACATTAAAAGCCTGGGTAGAACTGGCATTGATGTTAAATCAGTCAGAATTGAAACAGGTCTTCCTAAAGGAATCAACTTGGCCATGAAAGAAGCGACAATTGAAGCTATCAATGTCGAGCGTGCTACTAGTCAGGCTGCATCGGCAAGAGTCCTACTTGTGAAGAAGGGCGAGGGCACAGCAATAGCTACACAAGCTCTCATGCTTGCAGAAGCAGAAGGAGTTAGAGCGACCAGGCTGGCCGAAGCAGAAGGAACGAGAGCCGAACAAATGGCTCTGGCTGAAGGAAGACAAGCTTTTCTGAACGCTGAAGCCAAGGGACGAAAAGCTATCATCAAGGCTTCCGACTCAGAAATGGGAAGGTTGCTTGCTCAACTAGAAATGGTAGAAAAAGCCCTTAAAGACAACAGTAAGATCGTTATAACTCCAGCAGGAGCTGACGGCAACTTGCTAAGTGGACTTATAAACATCAAGGAAACTCTGAAAAGCCTTGACACAACAAAAACACCGCAAACTCCTACAATATGATAACTAAGATGGCAACCGTTGATCTGACTAGTTGGATGGTTGGTATAATCGCGCTGGTTGTGGTTGGGATGGTATTAGTCCATAAATTAAAAATCAAGTTCCCCAAACTTAAAGTGGGGTGGCTAAGCAATGGATGGAAAATGATAGCTGTCTTCATAATTGAAGCTTTCATTTTAGCCAACATCTATCACTTCTATCCACGAGAATGGGAGAAGCTTCAAACGACTCACGGCGGATTCTTCTGGTTGTGGGTAATCGCAGGTCTTGCCATATTTTGCCTCTTTTTTGGACAACCCACGAAGGAGGCTAAACAAACAGCAAGCGGTGAAGATGATCACTCACACTCGACAGAACCTAAGGGCGGTTTAAGTACAACTGGGATTCTGTTTAGGATTGTAGTCATTGTACTTCTACTCTTAACTGCCTCGATGCTGTCTTCTAAGTTCACAACAATTGAAGACAGAATCAATCAGGTTAATCTTGGTGGAGGTGTTGCAAGTGGTGGCAGACCGTTGCACTACTACACGGCACCACTTGGTAGCGAAGTCGCAATTCCGATTCCAGAATCATGGAAGTTTGAAATCAGGGCCATTTCACCTGATCAGAGATACTGGGCTCGAGTTGATGGTCGAAATACCGATAGTCGACGGTTAATGTGGCATGGCAAGCCACAAAGTAATGAGGATGACAGATACTTTGAATTTGCAGGAAGTAAAATCATCTGGATAGAGGCTGAAACTGTACCTGTTGTCGTAGAAGTAATTCGAAGATAATAAAGGTACAAAACATGGCGGGAATTGATTTATCAATTCCCGCCTTTTCCTTTGCAGAAATAAAACAACCCCCGTTTCGCAAGGCGAAACGGGGGTTGTTTTTCCCAAAATCTTTACAATACAGTGGCAGTATTCTTAATAATCTCAACAAGTGCTACTGCACCAATCATTATTGCCATTCCAACAATACCCCAAATCATCTGCTGAGCACCTTTTGCCCTTGCTTCAGCGTCATCAGCTGAACCTATGTAGCCTCGAATGCCCCAAATAAACACAAGGGTTGCTACAGCAAACATTAAATAAATCAGTGGCTTGAGAATATATGTGCTGATTTTATTAACAAGAATAGTTACCTCGTTCATTAGTTAACTATGGAACTATAGTAGTACTTACAGTTGGAGTTTTAATACCAGAAGCATCTTTAGTCAAGACCAAAGTTCCTTCCAAAATAGTTACCAAGCCCCAAACTGAAAGCATGATAAAGATACCGATAATGCCCCAGATGATGAACTGCTTTGCACTTGCGCGAGCCTCTTCATCAGCGGCGTTACTGATAAAACCGAACACTCCGTAAATAACTACTAGGACAGCAAGACCGACCAGGAATGGCACAATGTAATTAACAATTCGATTTACAGCCACTATAAGACCCCCTAAGCCTGAGCTATCAAAAGTAGCTGGCTTTACATTTATTAGTGCTGCTTGTGCAAAAGCACTTTGAGCAAAAACAGTGAGCGTTGTTGCAACTGACGAACCTATGATATATTTTTTCATTTATAATTAATTAATTCTAAATTGATAATTGAGAACAAAACGACCTTTTATTTTTTGTAATATCAGCTTATATTATATCTTGTTCAAGAGTATATTAGCAAGCAAACTGTGGATTAGTGATAACAAAACTAAGATGGTAATTGTAGATTTTTTAGTATTCCCTTCGCACCATCTAATCTCGGCACAGTATTATCGAATTTAAATGTATTTAGTAAAATATTAACAAAACCCCAAACTGACAACATTACGAACACACTAATAACCCCCCAAAGAATAAACATCCGAGCCTCGGCACGTTTCTCCTCGTTTGCACCTTGACGAATGTAATTGAAAATACCGAATATAATAAGGAAAACTCCCAATCCAATCAAGAACGGGATAGTAGCGTTCATAAGGCCATTAACCCGACCAATCAAATCAACTAGATTTGTAGGTTGTGTACTGGGTATAGTTGCACCGGGATATCTGTTAGATACAATGCTTGTGGAGTTATCTAAATTAAATGAATTCACAACGATCGAGATGAACCCCCAAACAGAAATCATCGCAAAAACTCCCAAAACTCCCCACATGATAAAATCCTTAGCTTCTTTGCGTTTTTCCTCATCAGCAGCCTTTGAGATATAACCTAAAATTCCGTAAATTATGAGAAAAACAGCAAGACCCACAAGAAAAGGAATGATGTAATTTAAAATTCTGTTTATTTGGACAATAAAATCACCAATGCCTCCCCCATTTGTCGGGCAATCGTTAAGCGACTGATACGCTTGATGGAGATTTTCCCCATTACGAGTAAGATTTTTCCCCGCAAGCCATGAATCAACTTGGGCTTCAGTACAAGCAGCTGACACTTGTTGAATCGGAAAAATAAAACTGGCCAGCAACACAGAGATTGCCAAACTTCCAAAAATGAATTTATTAATTCTTAACATATTTTTTCTTTTACTTTTAACTTATTTACCTTGTACAAATTTAAACACCTAAAGAGGTATTCGACACGATACTTGCCAACCCCCAAAATGAAAACATGACAAACAGCCCCAAGATACCGTATATGATAAGTTGTTTGGCTTTACCTAATCTCTCCTCGTCTCCGCCCGCATTTACGTATTTTAGTATTCCGGTTAAAAAAGTGAAAAAGGAAAGTAAAACTATAAAGGCTATTACAAAATCAAGAGATGTAATAAAATTGCCAACAAAATCGGTAAGATTTTCCGGCTTGTCTAATGCAGAAACAAAAATTGGGAAATGAAACAAAACGACTAAAATATAAAAACATAAATTAGTAGATAATTTTCTCCTAGTAGGACTTTTATCAATTTTTATATTAATGCTCATTCTGATAGTAATTAACTTTACGGCCTAGGACACGACAACTGAGCAGGGCTGGACAAAAGCTGATTAACAGTACCGCAAACAACGGCGGAAAACACCTTAGCACCTAACAAAACACCAATACCGATAACAGTCCAAAGGAATGCTTGACGAGCCTCAGCAAGTTTTTCCTCATTACTGCTGTACAAAACCATCCTAAAACCAGCGAAAATCATAAAGAAAATTGAGGCCATGGCAGCAATGGGAAAAATAGTATCCATAAGCATGGCTATAAAAGCTGCAATAGTATCGTTACCTCTACCAAGTGGATTTGAAATAATCGGTGCTGGACCAACACTTTGACCGATTTGGGCATGAAGAATATTGCTCTGAAAAAAAACAATAACTAGCGATAGAATTGTCCAATAAATTTTTTTGCTTTTTGCTGTAGACATAAATTAAATTGAAACGTTATTATAAATATGACTATATTGGCTTGATACCAGTCGTATCTGACCTGATAAAATCATTTGAAATAAACATGGCATCAATAGCATGAACAATAAGCCAAGCAGAAAGCATAATTAGAAAACCCACCAAAACTTTTCCAAAGATGGACCTCGCCTCTTGAATTTTACTCATCTCACCACCTGCAGTCATCATTAGATAACCAGCATATCCGAAAGCTAAAGCTGAAACTGCAGTACCCATAATTATAAAATAATTGGTAACATTGGTAATGCCAACAATAAAATCATTCCAACCACAAGGATTGCTAACATCACCAACATTTTCACCAGGTTTCATACTTAATTTACCATTTTTATCAGTAGGCGGAAGATTATCCGTCAAGTTATAGGCTTTATCTCCGCAAGGTACCAATCCACTAGCAGCATTAACTACAAAAAAGGGTACTGCCAAAAATCCAACTATAAAAATTAAAAGTGTTGTTGCGATTATTCTTGCTCCACTTGATATATTCATACTATATTTAATTCATTTAAATACCATTCAAATTCCTCCCGGCCAAATCAATTGCAGCTCCCACCTCCTGCTCACCGCTAGTGATAGATTCTATCATGTTCTGAAAAATAGTTCGTGACGATTGCGGATTTGGATCAAGCCAACCTTGAGCCCTGATAGCTGAACTATAAAATATAGCTTGATAAGGATCCTCTGAACTTGTAGAAAGCAAATCCAAACGAACAGGGGGAAGATTTGTTGCCTTGCTGACACTAGCAATAGATTCCGCAGAAGTAAGGGCTAAAATATCCCCGAATGCCTGTGAAGCGTTAGGCGAACTTTTGAGCACAGCTAAACCCTGCATCCGACCAAACGTGGTTAAAACGGGTGCACTTTTTGGTTGTGGGAAATATGTCACATCAAAATTCAAATTGGGATTCTTTTCTCGAATTTTAGAGATTTCAGAAGCAAAGCCAAAATAAAAAACTAAATCCCCTGCCGTAAACATATCGCGAGAATTTGGCAATGCCCTGTTCCATGAATAATTCGGCTTCACCGGGTTGGCAAAATCGGTGTAAAAATTCATAGCTCCGACAGTACCCAAAGTTGAAGGATAAAGTGCACTACCAAAACCACTGGCGTCATGCTTCATTATCGGATTACCAGTTTGGAGAAACAGTGCTGAAACAATCTCTTTAGAATTAGCAATATTTCTAAACTCTCCCAAGGCGACAGTACTTTTTATCACATTGATGCTCTTATCCCGCACAGTAAGTTTCGGTGCCAAAGTGATGAATTCATTCCAGGTTTTAGGAGGTATGGCCATACCTGCATTTGTAAGTAAGTCCCTGTTCCAGTACATAACAAGAGGATCAACAGTAAACGGAACAGCAAGAATCCCGCCTTCATCCAAATACAGAGATCCTTCCTGAATAAAAGTATCCATAAAGTCCCGCAAAGGTAGCGCGGTGTAAGGCATAGGTAAAATTTTATCACGCAATCTAACAATATAATCTTGCGGAAGTAAAATTACATCTGGACCAATTCCGGAGGCCAGCGCCTCTACAAGATCTCTGTCAAAGGTATCAGACTTCATCTCTATATAATTAAACTTCAAATTTTTGTTTGTTTGCGTCAGTGCAGCGGTGGAAAAACTAAAAACTTGCTGTGGCATAGTTCCCCAAATTACTATTGTCGCGCCGGGACCCTGGCTGGAACTTTTAATTGAAGACAAAACTATAACTCCGATAACTATAGATACTGCAAAAAACGAAAGAACTATAATTTGAAATGGACTAGTTTTCATAATTTAGAAGATTTTTGTCAGTAAAATTAATATCAACAAAGTTAAATCAGACCTAGGAGCTTAAACTACGCTCTTCTTAAAATCATACCATAATGATGAGCGCCAGCTGAAATTTCCCTTTCGAAGGTAAAACCAACTTTTTCAAAAAGCGATCTAGCTGTGGCACTGTCCACAACATGACCCGACTGTGGCCCCATTCCGCCGAATGATTCCTTCCAATCAACTACCAGAATCTTTCCATGTGGCTTTAGAATTCGCTTGGCCTCCACAGGAAGATCCTTCTTGTCCTCAACTTGGAAAAGAGTATTGCAAACAAGTACCGCATCAACAGAAGCATCGGCAAGCCTGGTACCACCCAGTTTCTCAATATTTCCCCAAACAGACTCAACATTAATAAATCCAGCTCTTTCAGCTTGATTCTTCAACTTTTGAAGCATTTCCTTTAAAACATCGATAGCGTAAACTCTGCCCATATTTCCAACAGCTTTTGCGGCAGCTAAAGTGTAGTGACCAGCCCCAGAACCAAAATCAGCCACATGAGCGTCGGGTAAAAGTCGGAGTTGTTCGATATTTTTTTGAGGGTCGCTAAACATTGAAGTGTAAATTCGAAATTTTAATATCGAAAATCGAAACAATACCTAAATAACAAAAAAAATCATGCCTAATATCTTAAGCAATATTCTAACACGCCAACGGAGAAATAACATTAAATTATAGACAGGTAATGGACGCGATTGAATCCCCTTCTCGTAATCTCATAATGCGAACACCCTGAGTTTGTCTTCCGATAATTGGAATTTCCTTTACATCCACACGAATAACCTGACTTTTCTTTGAAATTGCAATTACTTCTTCTATCTCCGCCTCATCTACAACTTTTGAAGCGATAAGCTTTCCGGTCTTTGATGTGATTTTGGCAGTTTTAATACCTGAACCGCCTCGTTTCTGCGTTTTATATTCCTCCAAATCGGTTTTCTTACCATAACCGTTTTCCATAATCACAAGCAAGGTTGGATTTTTTTGATTTTTCTTGATGATATCTGAACCAACAAGAACGTCTCCTTTTTTCAAACGAACTACACGAACGCCACCGGCATTTCTTCCCATCTCTCGAACATCACTTTCCCTAAAACGAATAGACTGACCATTTGAAGTTGCCACGATGCACTCATCGCTTTTTTCAACAAAGGAAGCGGAAATCAATTGATCACCCTGTTGTAATTTAATGGCAATCAAACCGCTCCTACGAACATCATGAAAATTCTTAGCTGCAGTTTTCTTACCCACACCCTCTTTAGTTACCATAAGAAGCGACAAGCTGGATTCTTTTACAGCTTTCGGCATAGCCAAAATACTGGTCACTTTCTCGTCTTCGGCAAGAGAAATAAAGTTCATAATTGACTTACCCTTGGTGGCACGTTTACCTTCAGGAATTTCATACATCTTTATCTGATAGGCCTTACCCTTGTCCGTAAAGAAAAGGAGGTCACTGTGAGTTGTGGTTGTGAGAAACATCGTCACAAAATCTTCCTCCTTAGTATCAAGGTCAATCACACCGACACCTCCGCGCTTTTGCTTTCGATATTCTTCAGGATCAGTACGTTTAATGTAACCACCCTTGGTCAACACCAAAACACTTTCAACGTCAGGAATCAAATCTTCCTCGGAAAATGTGCCTGCAGCCTGTTTGATTATTTTCGTGCGACGATCATCACCATACTTGGCTTTAATTTCATTCAATTCATCTTTAATAATGCCTAAAATTTTCTTTGGGCTGGCCAAAATTTCCTTTAGAGTCTTAATAAGAGCCTGAACAGCAGTAAGTTCGTCCTCGATTTTCTTGCGCTCCAAACTGGCCAAACGAGCAAGTTTCATTTCGAGAATTGCAGTGGCCTGTCGGTCGGAAAATTTAAACTGCTTCATCAAATTGGCATGCGCCTCCGGAGTATCCTTTGATTTTCTGATGAGTTTAATAATTTCATCGATATGGTCAAGAGCCTTCTTAAGGCCGATTAAAATGTGCTCCCTATCCTCAGCCTTTCTTAAATCAAACTCAGTTCTGCGTCGCACCACCACAACTCTATGAGCCACAAATTCCTCCAAAATCGCTTTAAGCGACAATGTCTGAGGAATTCCATTGACCAAAGCCACCACATTAAAGTGAAAAGCTTCTTCAAGTTGTGTGTGCTTATATATATAATTCAAAATCTTCTCTGGATATGCTCCTTGTTTTAAATCAATAGCAACTCTAATGTCTTTGGAAGATTCATCTCGCAGACCCTTGATGCCTTCGATTTTTTTCTCACGAACCAAATCGGCAATCTGTATAATAAGCTCAGATTTATTTACACGGTAAGGTATCGAAGTAATGATAATTTGTGCTACACCAGCTTTATTTTCCGTAATTTCCGCCACTCCTCGAGTCACTACACCTCCTCGTCCACTACTATATGCATGGTGAAGATCTTTTGCTCCAAAAACAATACCTCCGGTCGGAAAATCCGGCCCTTTAATAAATTGCAACAAATCTTCCGTAGTGGCATTCTTGTTATCAACAAGATGCACAGTAGCATCAACCACTTCACCTAAATTGTGAGGCGGAATATTTGTTGCCATACCTACGGCAATACCGAGAGTACCGTTAAGCAAAAGGTTTGGAACAACACTCGGTAAAACAGTTGGTTCGTTTTTCGAATTGTCGTAATTTGGACGAAAATCTACGGTTTCTTTTTCGATATCTCGAAGAAGCTCAGCCGCAATTTTAGACATTCTAGCTTCTGTGTAACGATGAGCCGCAGCAGGATCACCATCGATTGATCCAAAATTTCCTTGACCAAAAATAAGAGGGTAACGCATCGAGAAATCCTGAACCATTTTTACCATAGTGTCATAAACAGCAACATCTCCGTGAGGGTGGTAATTACCGAGAACTTCTCCAACAACCGTAGCTGATTTTCTAAATTTAGCGGTTGATGTTAAACCCATCTGGTTCATGGCAAAAAGAATCCGGCGATGAACAGGTTTCAAACCGTCACGAACATCGGGAAGGGCACGCGCAGTAATAACCGACATAGCGTAGTCTAGATACGACTCGCGCATTTCTGTCGAAATATTTCGTGAAATAACATTGATATGGGCCGGTTTTTCTGCCTTCTTTTCCGGTTCTTTATCTTCTTTTCTTGCAGCCATAATGCGGGTATTCTATCAGAATAAATAGTAAATTGGAAGCCTTGAAAGAGGTTAATTGCTTAGGCCACGAAGGTCTATTTTTTGCAATATTACGCACACGAAAGGTGCAATCTCCATATTAAAAAACATTACTTCTTAAGCTCGGTAAATTTTTGGGTGGTAGTAGCAGATAAAGATCCAAATACATTACTGCCGATTTTTTTAACGGAATCGATAAAATTTGAAATACTAGATTTAATTTCTTGAATGGGTTTTAAACCCTCTTGCGACAATTCTGGACTTGTTTCATTTCCACCAAATCTGTAATTGAAAGTACCCAACCAAAAAGTCAAAATAATGATGGTAATAACTGTCGACAAAACAAACACTACTCGCTTTCGATAAGCGACAGGTTTTTTTCTTAGGTTTTCTATCAAGTCTAAAATCATCGGTGGCAAACTAATAAATCGAAAATTACATTTAGAGGGAAATTGTAAATGACTTCGACTTAAAATTCTTAATCTAAAAATTTAAAGGACTAGAGACTTGGGGCCAAAACAACAACCTCTCCTTCCTTGCCTTCCAAATCTTTTTTCTTAAGAGTTAATTTCTCCTCCGGCTTACTTCCTTCCTCGCCCGCTTCTTTAAGAAAAGCCTTCAAGTTTTTCTCATCATTACTCCAGTGCATCGGTATGATAAGTTTCGGTTCAAGTTTAACAGCAAGTTCGTTTGCCGCAGCCGGCGAAAGAACACCGTTGCCCCCGACGGGCACAAACAAAACATCAATATCATCGAGCGCTTCTTTGGTCTCAGCCGATAGGTCTTTGGAATCGAGTGCGCCCAAGAAGCAGAGGTTCATGCCTTCAAGAGAAATACTATATATAGTATTGATGCGAACATCCTTTGAGTCGCCGTAATGAGATTCGCTTTTGAAACCCTTAATGAAAATGCCTTTGATTTCGTATTCCCCTGGACCGTTTACAACAAAGGGAGCTCGTCCACCATGAGTTACATTCTCAACACCGTTGAAATCAGGATCGTTTAATGACACCAAAGCAATGTCCGCACCAAATCTTGCTGACTTGTGTTTAGACTCTTTGGATACTGGATTAAGAGCAATAACTGTCTCGCCAAATTGAATTTTAATGGCCTCAAGGCCTGAATGTGTAATTACCATGAATGAAATAATAAATAAAAAAAGACAAATAGTAAAGTCATCTTGTACTAATCCCTGATTTAATGTACCTTACTCCGTAGCAGCAATCCGAACAAACACGATAGAAAAACAAGCATATGACATACATACCCCATCCGACCATAATCAACTGTGGATCGAAACCAATACGACTTTTAAAAATGGGTAAAATCGTAGGGGAGTTTCCACCAACCGGACAAATCCAATACATGCGTGCGGGTGATAGCATGGCCGATTCCACCGAAATGTTGGGTGAAGTTCTGGTCAAGCGCGATCAAGGTTGGCGTATTGAAGGAGACCTACCGCCAGTCAAAACGGGAACATACTATCTTCTCGAAGACAAGTCCCATAGGAATTCCTTCCCTGGAAGGCAGGACATCCTGTGGTTTGAAGAACATACTTACGTCCCTGCCGACTCAGGTGGCGGCAAACCTTCGAACACCGCGATAATTTGCGTGCATGAATTACACGGATTCATGCTGGATGTATAAATTACAAATGAATCCAAACGCACCTTAACCCGCATTAGAAAGCGGGTTTTTTTATACTACTGACAGACACAATCAAAACATCAATGTCATCTAGAGATTCTTTGGTTTCAGCAGACAAGTCCTTTGAATCCAACGCTCCCAAGAAAAAAAGATTCATGCCTTCAAGAGAAATACCATAGATAGTGTTATTGCGAACCTCCTTTAAATCGCCGTAATGCGATTCACTCTTGAACCCTTAATGAAAATGCCTTTAGTAAGTGACAATCAGACGAAGAATGGAAAATAGTAAAGAGGGAAAATATAAAACCGCGTAACTTTCAGAAAGTTACGCGGGTAGAATTTATTTCTTGCTGCTTCTGGATACAGGAGGTTTCCCAGCACTCACTGCGCAGGAATGAGTCTCCAAAGGAACTGGACGTGGTCGTCAAACACATCTTCATCGTCTCCACCATCATCCGTATCGAGATAGAAAATCCCGTTCTTGCCTCGGACAATCCGAAGGATCATTTTATTTCCCATCGGATGATCGATAGCATCCATACCGCCACGGAGCCACTCATCTACCTCCTAATCAAGATAGACCAAGCGAAACATAAGCAGGTCCTCAGGCAAAGCTTTTGCTAAAGCGTATTGCTTTCCGTCGTGGGTCACGGTACGACCGACAGCCTCGGCCAGAATGTCTCCGAAGGCTGACTGGTCTGGCAAACCAAGCTCCGCAACTGAAACATCTGCCAGCAAAACATCTTCTTTTTTTTCACTGAAGAAAGTAGAGAGGTGTGTTTCCTCCGCATTCCACATCAGGTCTTCGGCCTTCGATGTAATCTCCATCTCCAACTTATCACTCATCCTTCGCTCAATGATCCCCTGAGTGGCGATACGATATTCAAACGAATTAAGAATCGTACCGATGTTCACCGGAAATATCCGACGAAGCTGTATAGTAGTTCTGCTTATATTCATATAACTAGGTGCATTTTGGTTGTTTACCCAACTTTTCAGACTACATATAAACATAAATCTATTGAAATAGCAAGTGTCTAAACCAGGTCTAGCCCATGTAAGGAGTTAATTGCCGAAACGCAACTTCCGTGTATAATGCTCACCAATGCCTGTCCCCCGCCCATACGGCGGAGAAAGCCATTGGGCAAAGCCTAATTCAAATCAAACTGATTTAAACGGGTAAAGGCAATTATTAAAACGAGTTAGGGTTAACCTCTAAGACACGGGTCAAAGAGCCCCTTGCCACCATAGATTTATGAAAAAAGACGATGCCGCGACTTTGAAGGAAGCCGCAGATCTAGTAGACACTCTCCCGAAAGACGACGCCAAAACTATTGAGGAAAAGGAGAAGAAAGAGACATTGATGGGCAAGATTTTGAAAGACACAGGAAATCCTCCTGCTGTCGGCGATCTCGTGGAAGGTACAGTTTTAAATATAGAGAAATCAAGAGTTTATATTGATTTGCCTCCTTTTGGAACCGGTATCATTTACGGTCGTGAATATATTAACGCTCGTGATGTTATCAAGAAAGTTTCCATCGGGGACAAGATTGCCGCCAAAGTTGTAGACGTAGAAAACGAGGACGGATACATCGAATTGTCTCTTCGTGAAGCTCGCACAGCAATGATCTGGAGTGAAGCTGAAGCAGCTATTCGAGACAAGAAAGTTATTGAACTAACAGTCAAAGAGGCCAATAAAGGTGGTCTTATTTTGGAATGGCAAGGTATTGCAGGTTTCCTCCCTGCCTCTCAACTTAAAACCGAACACTACCCTCGTGTATTAGACGGTGACAAGGACAAAATTCTTGAAGTTCTTAGAAAGCTTGTTGGTGAGAAAATTTCCGTTTCTGTAATTTCAGCAATTCCTAAAGAAGGTAAACTTATCTTCTCTGAGAAGAGTCCTGAAACCAAAGATAAAGAGAAAATTGTTGGCAAATACACGGTTGGCGATGAGGTAACCGGTGATATTACTGGCATTGTAGACTTTGGGGTCTTTGTTAAACTCGAAGAAGGATTGGAAGGATTGGTTCATATTTCTGAAATCGACTGGGCATTAGTTGATGATCCTCGCTCAATGTTTAAGGTTGGTCAGAAAGTTAATGTAAAAATTATTGAAATCAAGGAAGGTAAAATTTCTCTTTCCATTAAAGCCCTGAAGCCAAACCCTTGGGTTGACGCCGCCAAGAAATACAAGAAAGACGATACAGTTAAAGGTGTTATCATTAAATTCAACAAACACGGTGCTCTCGCCTCAATTGAAGAGGGTGTTGCCGGTTTGGTCCACATTTCGGAATTCGGGACTGAGGAGAAACTTCGAACAAATCTCGAACTCGGCAAGATATACTCTTTTAAAATCACATTCTTTGATGCTAAGGAGCAGAAGATGGCACTTTCTTTCGTCGGTGATAAAAAATAGAAAGCTCAAATAGCTTCCCTTAAAGAACTCAGATAAACGGCCCTTGCGGGCCGTTTTACTATGCTCAGCTCGCAACTATGAAAAATCCCTTATCCTACTGACTAAACTCTAGGCAGGTTATCGAATATCAAGGTTAAACTTTGATATTGAGATTCGTTTTAGTAACTCCCCTGCTGACTCATGGCTTTTTCACGACCGTCAACAAGGAGAACAGAGAGAGCGGGGCTGACGCTTTTAGAAAGTTTTTTGAGTTCTGCCATTTGGTCGGGAGAAAATTTGCCTAAAATAACTTTATTTACTGTCTCTTCATCCTGTGATTTCTTTACCACGGAAGAGGATGAAGCGATACCAACCCGAATTCGAACGAAAGCTTGGGTCTTAACTGCTTTAATAATTGACTCCACTCCCCTGTGACCGCCAGAACTTTTGTTAAAAGAAATTTTGTACGAACCGAAAGGAATATCCAAATCGTCGTGAATTACCGCAAGATTTGTTACTTCTTTTATCTTATCTTTCCCTTTCCCCGACAGTTTAAATTTAAAATCTTTAATCTTTTTTAAAGATTCTCCCGAATTATTCATAAATGATTCAGGTTCAAGAAGCAAGACCGATGTCTTACCAACCTTTCCTTCTGAAATTAATGCTTTAAATTTTTTATCAGGAGCAAATTCTGGAAAATCATTTGCTTTAGCAAACACATCCAAGACAATTCGTCCTGTGTTATGGCGAGTATTTTCGTATTCAGCTCCAGGATTTCCCAATGCAACAATAATATATGACATAATTTACTAAATTCTAAATCTTAAACTCGAAATTCTGAACAAATTCAAAAAAATCGATTTCCTTTTTTATTTTTCAATATTTTAGAGCTTGTTTCCGATTTCGAATTTTCTTCTTGGAATTTTTAAAATATTAACTGTATTATTCTATCACTCTTACCTTGTTTGCAACAAAAATTGTGCTACACCATTCTATTTCCTATTGCGTCAAGCGAGTCATCGTACTAAAATTCAGACATCATGAGTGAAGAAAAAGAAAAAATTCCCGAAGAAGCAAACAAGATGGCTGAGGAACATTTTTCTCACAAACACAAAGAAGATTCTTGGTGGGATATCGCAAAATTTGCACTGACCGTGATAGCTATCATCCTGCCAATTCGTTTTTATGTGATTCAACCCTTCATGGTCTCTGGTCCATCAATGGTACCTACCTTCGAAGATAAGGACTACTTGCTCGTAGATGAAATTAGTTATCACTTCCAAAGGCCGGCTCGAGGAGAAATCATCGTTTTTTGGCGTGGAGAGGAAAAGAAATATTTAATAAAAAGAATTGTTGGTCTTCCCGGAGAAACAATCATTCTTGATGGTGAAAATGTCACAGTAATAAACACAGAACATCCTGAAGGCCTCCTACTTGACCAATCATATATTCATAACAAAGTACAAATGCAAAAGCAGACATACACACTTGATGACAGCCATTATTTTGTGTTAGGCGACAACCGTTCTGTGAGTTACGACTCGAGGGGTTGGGGTGCATTACCGGCGGATGAAATCGTTGGCAGGCCAATTTTTAGATTATATCCCTTCAACATGATAACAGTGTGGCCAGGAGAGCATCTCTTATAGTATTGATAAAAAAATCTTAAAGTGCCCACAATTTCACTAATTTCGTTTAAAGTTCGTTTTTAATTTCTGCTAAAATTTGAAACTCCAATACATATGCCTTCCTTTATAAAAAAAACCAAAAATAAGCCCTCGAAAATAAAAGTACCGGAGAAGGCACAAGAATGTTGGTACAAAAATTTAGATCTTCCAGCCGAGATTGCTCTTTACTATGGATTCACACCAACTGATGCTCCTCATATCAACAAGGATGATTTGAAAAAAGCCAAATCCGTAACAGAAATTGAACTTAGAAACAAAGACGTCACAGATCAACCGATTCGTTTTTCTATAGAGGAAAAAATCGCAATGCTAAGAAATTATGAGGAGAAAAAAATGGATGAATTGCCTCAACCTGTGATGATTTATTATGGTAAACCGGTTTTAAACGAAGGTAAGCAAGTTCCTCAAGTGGGTGGCAAAAAAAATGGCAAAGACAGAGTTGTTTCTCTTGAAGTGATGGGAACACCAAAAAGTATTGCGGAAGCACTTCTTATAAAAACTTCCCTTGAAATTCTTAAAGAAGAAGGCTTTACAGATCTCTCAGTACACCTAAATAGTGTTGGGGACCGTGACACGGTGGCGCGTTTCAGTCGTGAACTCAATGCGTATTACAGAAAGAATATTGAAGATCTTCCCGCTCACTGCCGACAGCTTCTAAAAAAAGATGTTTTTGATCTTTTATCCTGCAAAAACGATAAATGCCGAATCATCAAAGAAAGCGCTCCTAAGTCAATGAACTTTTTATCAGAACCCTCACGCACTCACTTTAAAGAAGTATTGGAGTATCTCGAAATATTGGAAATTCCATATGAAATCGACCATTTCCTTGTGGGAAATCGAGCGTTCACTTGCCAAACTATTTTTGAAATTCACAACGCTGAAAGCCGAGAAACCTGTAAACCTCTAGCCGTAGGTGTTAGATACGCAAACCTAGCTAAAAAAATAGGCTGGAGAAAAGATTTGCCTGGTATCGGAGTTCGTCTTTCATTTAAGGAGAAAAATGTTCAAAAAAACCTGAAATTCTTAAAACCAAAAATATATTTCATACAATTAGGTTTTGAAGCAAAATTGAAAAGTTTGAAAATTATTGAAATTTTGCGGCAAAATAAAATTCCGATGTACCAGGCGATTTCCCGAGACAAACTCATTTCACAACTATCTGTAGCCGAGAACATGAAAATCCCCTACACAATCATAATGGGTCAAAAGGAGGCCATTGAAAACACAGTAATTGTTAGACACATGACAGATAGGTGCCAAGATACAGTGAAAATTGCCGATTTAGCAAGATATTTAAAGAAGCTTTAATCTATTACTATTAAATAATCATAATATGGACTTAGATACTATATATGGTTTGCTTATACTATTAAGCTTGGTGACAATTTGTATCATTATTTATTTTCTCCTGAAAATAATACGGCCTAATCGTATCGGTACACTAGCCCGAAAGTTAGGTTTAAATTTTGATGCTAAGATATACGCTTTTACTAAGGATCAAAAGGGTCGTTTTGGCATGAGAAAAATTCACTATCAAAAAAACAGGCTTGCAGGGAATGTCTCTGGACACACAGTAGAGATATATGAATATTGGCAAGAAATAGATCGGGGATTCTCTTTTCAAAATTACGGAATGTTTTTTAAGTCAGGAAAAACCGTCATTATTATTGATGGCACAACACATAATTTAATGACGATGGCTCGTCCCATTTCCGTAAGAAAACTTGAAAAAGAATTACTGAAACTTTTGAGGAACACTCCTAATATATAAATTGGGTGAGTAAAATTTGCAAAAATAAAATCCTGTGCTATTATATCGAGCTATGGCCACAAACGTTGAAGTTACAAAGACGGGAACGGAAAACAGCATGGGTGTCTTGCGACGCTTTACTAAGCGTGTTCAAGGTTCAGGTGTATTACCCCGCGTACGATCTCTTAGATACAAAACACGCAATCAATCAACCTATAAACGTAAAGTCGCCACTTTGAAAAAGCTCAATCGAAGAAAGGAAGTTGATCTACTTATAAAGCTTGGAAAAATGCAAGAAAAAACTCGCTAGTTAATGTCAAATAATTTAGAGAATAATTTTTCTATAACCTGGAACACAAAAGGCAATTCCGCCATCGCGGAATTGCCTTTTGAATTAATTAAGGAAACGGTTTTGGGAAAAGAGTACGAGTTAAGCTTAGTATTTGTCAATCGTTCAACAATAAAAAAACTTAACAAAGAACACCGTAAAATCGATAAGGCCACTGACATACTAAGCTTCCCTCTTTCAAAATCGGCAGGTGAGATTTTTATAAACTTAGAAGAATCCAAAAAGGAAGCGATAAAATTTGATCGAGAGATTGAAAATTTCATAAGTTTCTTGTTTATCCACGGTTTGGTTCATTTGGAGGGATTTGATCATGGTAGTAGAATGGAAGCACGGGAAACTAAATTCCGAAAGGAATTTGGAATTTAGTTTCAGCATTTGACAATTAACTTTCGACATTTAACTTCTTCAAAATTCATCTTAGCCAATGGTCACATGTAAATGGTCAATTGTGCCATCATTCATATGTTCAAAAATATTTCAGTCGGAATAGATATCGGCTCGTACCAAATTAAAGTGGTAATTGCCGAAAATTCAAAAGAAAAGGAGAAAACTTTTCCTAAAGTTTTAGGTGTGGGCTATGCAGAATCCAAGGGACTCAGACACGGTTACATTTTAAACCAAGAAGAAGTCGCCAAAAGTTTGAGATCTGCAATTCAACAAGCCGAAAAAACTTCCGGCACAAAGGTTAGAAGGGCCTTTGTCTCAATCGGAGGTGTCGGTCTTTCGGGAATTACGTCAGGCGGAACTACGGTTGTTTCGAGAGCAGATTATGAAATTAGTGAACTTGATGTCCAAAAAGTTGTGGACGCTAGCCAATCGGAAATTCCTCAGTCTTCCATAATTAATCAGCGTATAATTCACACAGTGCCATTGGAATTCAAAGTAGACAACAAGCTTGTTTATGGACGACCTGTAGGTATGAAGGGCACAAAGATTGAGGTCAAGACTCTTTTTATCACTTGCACAGAACGACATGTTAGCGACCTCATTGAAACTTTAGGCGAAGCTGGTGTAACAGTGGAAGATATTGTAGCTTCCCCGATTGCAGCGTCCTTGGTAACACTAACCAAGACACAGAAAGTCGCTGGTTGCGTTCTTGCTAACATCGGTTCAGAAACAGTTTCAATCGCAGTGTTCGAAAACAATATTCCAATTTCAGTGGAAGTCTTCCCTTTCGGAGGCGATGATATTACGAACGACATAGCACTTGGTTTGAAAATTCCACTTGAAGAAGCAGAGGACATCAAACGTGGAACAATTGTCGGCATCAGCTACCCCAGAAGAAGACTTGATGAAATAATTTCAGCAAGACTTTCGGATATATTTGACCTCATTGAGGCTCATCTTAAAAAAATTGGGCGAAACGGACTTCTGCCCGCTGGAATTGTTTTAACAGGAGGTAGTTCTGGTATCGAGACAATCGGAGATTTCGCAAAAGCTTCCCTCAAACTACCCTCAAGAATTGCTGGAGTAAGTCTAAACGAGGGAAACAAGGGACAAATCAAAGATGCGTCCTGGTCTGTAGCTTTCGGTCTTTGTATTTTAGGCTTAAACGAAGATGATCGAATTACTGATGGTGTAGGAACAATAAAAGTGGCATCAAACGAAATCTTTAAGTGGTTGAAGAAATTTTTACCTTAATTAAAATTCAAAAAATAAGAAAAAATCTCCTGAGTCATTTACTGATTTGGAGATTTTTTTATTCATCGGTTTACAATAAAATAACCTCCACAATTGCTTGCTGAGGTTAAAACTAATGACCGGCTTCAACTTCGCGTTCATAGAGGACATCCGCAATCTGACGAATTGTGGTGTCAGCAGTACAAGCATTGAGTGAAAACAGAGTACTGACAGCTTGAAACTGTCCGCCAATTTTCATATCGAGTGTAATCGTTGTCGCTGGTATTGCCAGCAATTCCGCCACAGTTTGAGTGACAAGTCCGAGACATTCTTTATAGTTCATATAGTTCAAAGGAGTTAATCTCCCAATTTTATAATCTATAATCCACCTAGTGTCAACCCTTGTATTTATTTTAGCCTTTCTGTTATGATAACCGCATAAGAAACAGGCCATTTAGGGTTCTATCCTTTAAGCCATTTTCTAACTTATTAAACTTTTTTAATATTTAATTTTTCTAACATGCCACAAGTTACACCGGAGGTTGAAGCATTCGCCCGCATCAAAGTTTTGGGCGTGGGCGGTTCTGGCAAAAACGCCATCAACCACATGATTAACTCGAAAGTTAAGGGTGTTGAATTTGTTGCGGTAAACACTGATGCACAGGACCTTCACAACACACTTGCTAAGAAAAAAATCCACATTGGAAAAAATCTTACACGCGGTCTTGGCACCGGAATGAACCCAGAGCTTGGTAAAAGAGCCGTTGAAGAAACAAAGGAAGAGATTCAGGAAGCGATAAAGGGTGCAGATATGGTTTTCATTGCCGGAGGAATGGGTGGTGGAACTTGCACAGGTGCAGCTCCAGTCGTTGCCAAAACTGCAAAAGAAATCGGCGCTTTAACCGTAGCAGTAGTAACAAAGCCTTTCTTTTTTGAAGGTGCTCAAAGAATGCGTCTAGCCGAACAAGGTTTGGAGGAACTTCGAAAATCTGTCGACGCCATCATTATCATTCCAAACGACAGACTACTTTCTACTATCAGCAAGGAAACTACTGCCCGCGCCGCCTTTGCAATGTGTGATGAAATTTTGAAACAGGCTGTCGAGGGAATTTCAGATCTTATAACTACCCCTGGAGTTATCAATATCGACTTCGCTGATATTCGATCAATCATGGAAAATGCCGGTTCTGCCCTCATGGGAATTGGTACAGCTTCAGGTGAAAAGAGAGCCGAGGAAGCCGCCAAAAACGCGATCAATTCTCCCCTACTTGAACTTTCAATACATGGAGCAAAAGGAGTATTGTTTTCAATTGCAGGTGGCGATGACCTAACTATGTTTGAAATTCAAGACGCTGCAAAAATCATTACTGAATCTATAGATCCAAATGCCAAAGTTATTTTTGGTACAGTAAGAGATGAGAAGCTAAAAAAGGGCGAGGTAAAAATTACCGTCATTGCTTCTGGATTCCCTGAGAACGTCAATAAGCGCATGCTATTTGGTACTGAAAATCCAGATAAAAATAAAATTCACAACGTTACACCAGCACCAGCTCCGATTTTAAAGGAAATTGTCACACCAAGGATGGTTGAGGAGAAGAAAATTATTGATGACGTTGATGATGATTGGGGTTCTGTTCCAGCATTTCTTCGAAGGGCTAAAAAGTAGAACGTAGAAATTTTAATTCACAGCTCAAGACTACCTCCCCGATTCGCTTCGCGAATCGGGGAGGTTTGGTTTTACTAAATGCCTTGCTATAATCTCTTTGTACTTTATTTTTAATTCTTTAATTATGAATCCCGAATCTACGATATACGATCTCTGCATAATTGGTGGTGGACCTGCCGCAGTAGCCGCAGGTGTTTATGCTTCGCGCAAACGACTCAAGACTGTTTTTATTGCAAAAGAATTTGGAGGACAAAGCTCCGTGTCAGAGGAAATTCAAAATTGGATTGGCACACCAACCATAAGTGGTTCTAAACTTGCCTCATCCCTCAAGGAACATCTTAAAACTTATGCTGGCGACATTGTAGAAATTTATGAAGGCGAAACTGTTATTGAGGTCACCAAAAAACAAGGAGATAATTCTGTCCAAGCCGATTATGTTTTTTCTATTAAAACTGATAAATCGATTTACAGTGCAAAAGCCGTATTAATTGCCACTGGTAGCTCTAGACGGAAACTAAACGTTCCTGGGGCCGATAAATACGAAAATAAGGGCATAGTTTACTGTGCTTCATGTGACGGACCACTTTTCGCTGATATGGATGTTGTCGTTATCGGAGGAGGTAATGCTGGTTTTGAAACCGCTGCTCAACTCTTAGCTTACTGTAAGAGTGTAGTGCTTCTACACAAAAACGAAGAGTTTAAAGCCGACGAGATCACTGTAAAAAAAGTACTCTCAAATCCAAAAATGCATGCTATTTTAAATACTGAAATACTTGAAGTTACTGGCGGAGATTTTGTGGAGAAATTAATTTACAAAGAAAAAGAAACCGTAAACAAAGTTGAATTACCTGTTTCGGGAATTTTTGTTGAGATTGGCTCAACTCCCGCTACCGCATATATCTCAAAACTTATAGAACTGGATAAGTTTGGGCAAGTAGTGGTAGACCCAAGAAACCAACAAACTTCTGTTCCTGGCGTCTGGGCTGCAGGAGATTGTACTAATGGTTTATACCACCAAAACAACATCGCCGCGGGTGATGCAGTAAAGGCTCTTGAAGATATCTACATGTGGTTACACGGTAAATAATATCGGTTAGAATATCGCGCAAAAAAAATTAGCCGTTCCGATAAAATCAGAACGGCTAGGAATACTTTAGTTATAAAAATTCTACTTCTCCGTCAGCGCTACCCGACTAGCAAAGTATAACCTGTCTTGAACAGTATTCGTATTGCACTTTCTGCAGTAGAGAACGCCATCACAACGCCATCTCCTCTCAATGTTCTCCAAAGATCTAGAAGATACGATCGAAGTGCTAGAGAATATTTATATGTAGTTAGATGGAAAATAGACAACTTTGACTGGTAACCAATATTTTCATTAAAAAAATCGAACCTCGCTGATGGAGACTCGGTTTTGCATTATAGCTATTTGCCCTTCAAAAAATCGACCACTTTCTCGGCACGCTTGATCGCCAGCTGTTCCGGACTCTCTCCACGGCCTACTTGTTGCTGACGCAGATACTCGTCACGGCCCATGGTTCTGATTCCGTTTTCATTCGCGAGTCTGGTGTGCTCTTCGCAAAGCTCGACCAGCTTACCTCCAGGTCTGACGTAACACTGGCCGTTCATCAGAGAACTTCCGCAATCCGGAACATTGCAACCTCGATGCGCCTCATCAAACTCTTTACAGAAGTTTTCACTTCCTAAGGACATAGATTTCCTTTCGTTAATTTTTGTTCAAACTAGTGATCTGCTACAGCAGAACATTTCAAAGTGTTTGTGTCAAATTTTATGTAAATTACCACAGCATTAATAACACCTTGGCTTATTGAAACAGAAAAAGTGCAGTACGATTTTGGTGTTGAAGCCATTAATCGTTACCGTACCTTTTGCATGCATAAGAGTACCAAATTGTTACTATCCGAGCGACGAGAAACGTATCGGCAGTGGAGAGACGGAGACAACATCACTGACCCCTCGGAGTACTGCCGAGTATCACGAAAGACTCAGTACGGTGTCCTTCATAAAGCGAAACGGTGCATTCGAGCACTATTCATCTGAAAATAGTTACGGGGATTAAAACCAAACAGTTGTTTACTTTGGTTTTTTAAGAATGAATTCAACCTGCTCAAATCCGCCCACCCAGAAACACCAAAATCTTGAACAGATATTTGTATTTAAATTAGCACTCCATGTCAATACTTTGTTCATAATTTTTAGAATAATAAGTTGGATTTTTCCTACATACGGCGCCTTCATATCAAACCTGATTATATATTCCAACTTGACC
Organism: Candidatus Tayloriibacteriota bacterium; assembly: GCA_009695005.1. Taxonomy (GTDB): domain Bacteria; phylum Patescibacteriota; class Minisyncoccia; order Phycocordibacterales; family SIBU01; genus SIBU01. The sequence continues at coordinate 8,795 of SIBU01000006.1, read as the reverse complement.
GAAACTGGCCTAAAAGGCACGCCAATATAACCCCCTTTAAATCTTGGGTTCATATACTCAGGAAAAGTCACATCAAAACCCCGTTGATGCTCAGGGTGCATAAATCCTCTGGAAAAATGAGGAACTCGTATCTCAACTACTCCTCCGGGCTGGAGCAACCTGTGAATCTGCTTCATTATGCCAAACGTGTCGCCTAAATGCTCCAAAACATGATCCAATACTATCAATTCAAAATGACCGCTCGGCAAAACCTGCATATTTTTAGGATCATTTAAATCCATGATTAAATCAGGATTCGCAAGATGACTGAAATCTACATTCAAAAAACCCTCTCGTGGAAATTGACCACTACCTAAATTCAATTTTTTGGGGAAATTTGACTGTGACATCATAGTTTAAATTTACTCGTTTAATTTTTCCGGCCAAGGATACGGCATCATCTTTGAAATTGGAATTTGTTTTATTTTACCGCCCTCTCTTATAATCACAACAACATCAATACCCGATCGCAAACTGCTTTCATAGATTAACTGCTTACAAATATGACAATTCGGTCCGGTAATTGCAACAACGTTCTTTTCCCCATGTATAGCTGCGTGTACCAAAGCTGTCGCCTCAGAATGCATGGTAAGTGTCGCAGTATCTGATCTATATGAAACTCCTGTATAAACATTTCCAGAAACTGTCATCAAAGCAACAGCAAAACCATCTCTACTTTTAGGATATGTGTTTTTGAAAGCTTCTTCACCTACTTTCAAAAGATTTATGCACTCAAACTCAGTTAATTTATAGAATCTTCTTTTACCTAATTTTTTTTCGAGCATAAATTTTGAGTTATTTTGAAATGTTTTTAGTACTTCCCTACCTCTCTCACGCAATGACGACCCACTCGAAAGTCATTTAGACTTTCTTGTGGCTCATTGCGGAGGAGGTGGGAATTTTGAAACTTACAGTTTCAGTACCCCGATTGGCTCGTGGGAACACTCGACTCAATCGGGCTTCAAATCCCACCCGTATCTGCTCCCAGCAGATACTTCCACACGCAAAATCAAAACATACCTTGGAGTGTTTGATTTTGCGGAGGAGGTGGGATTTGGTCACAGGTATTTTCCAACTAGAAAATCCCGCGACCCCGCCTCGTCTTGCCAAAGCAAGACTCCGGCCTTCAAATCCTACCTCTCTCTCGCAATGACGACCCACTCGAAAGTCATTTAGACTTTCTTGTGGCTCATTGCGGAGGAGGTGGGATTTGAACCCACGAGGGACTTTCATCCCTGCCGCGTTTCGAATGCGGTGCCTTCAACCACTCAGCCACTCCTCCGTGGATTAGTTTGACCGAGTAATCCTAGCATTTTTTGCTAATTTTACAAAAAATGCTATTATTTTTGGGTCTTTAGGGAGTCAATTTTCCTTAATGGCCCTATCGTCTAATGGTTAGGACACGGCCTTTTCAAGGCTGGAATCGGGGTTCGACTCCCCGTAGGGTCACAGGTTTGGAGCAACGCGACAAGGCTGTGAACCTAAGCAGAGCTAAACGCTCTGCGTCGGGGAGTCGAAGACCTTCTCCCATATTTCTGAGCGATTCGTATCGTGAAGAAATGGGAAAGGTGTACTGGTCGAGTAGCGACCGAATCTCCCCGTAGGGTCACAGGTTTGGAGCAACGCGACAAGGCTGTGAACCTAAGCAGGGCTAAACGCTCTGCGTCGGGGAGTCGAAGACCTTCTCCCATATTTCTGAGCGATTCATATCGTGAAGAAATGGGAAAGGTGTACTGGTCGAGTAGCGACCGAATCTCCCCGTATATTTAGTTGTATTTTTAATTATTTTCGGGCGGTTAGCTCAGTTGGTAGAGCACATCGTTGACGTCGATGGGGTCAGAGGTTCGAATCCTCTACCGCCCACAATGACTTACAGAAACAGCCCGTTGGGCTGTTTTTGTAAGTTGTCAGTGTGATGGTGGTAGAGGATTCGAAAGACGGAGGCCGACGGGCCGAGTCGGGGTCGCGTAAATTTTCACCAGAAAATTATGCGTGACCGAATCCTCTACCGCCCACAAAAAGTCCCACGAATTGTGGGTGGTAAGCAAGGCAACTGCTTGCCTTGAGTGAGGATTCGAAAAGGTTCTCCCTTATCGAGTCTGCGAGATGGGAAACCTGTACTGCGGCTGTAGGCCGAGAAATTCCTTTACCGCCCACAGAAACTTCACAATTTATTTCTCCTATAATTGGTCTTCATCAGAGCCAAAAATTCCCAAAAGGAAACCTCCAAAAACTACCTGAACACCTAGAGAAATCGCTGTTACCGCTGGAATAACTAAACGTAAAGTATCAGGATAACTTAAATTCCCAAATCCAACATTTTTCCATTTTATAAAAGCTAAAGACAAACAAATCAATCCTGCAATAAAAAATCCCAACCCAGCAAATATTCCTGTTTCGAATGGACCAATTTTTAGTATCTTGCGTGCCATAAATGACTGCGGTAATCTCAATGAACGAGCAGATACTATTTCCGCCACCAGACCAAATGTTAATATCTGAAATCCTATTAAAATCCCAACTGAAGAAATCATCAAAGTGTTTGTATCAAAGCGAATTCCATTAATCAAAACTGGACTATAAGCCAACCACCCAAATACCAATGCAGACAATAGACACAGTGCTACCCCGGGATAGAGAAACAGCCATCTAGGCGCATGCAAAAGCATAAATCGTAAGTGTTTCCACCCATCACCCCATGTATTCAGGTGACTATTGCGCTTTCGACCATCTCTACGCAAGGTAACGGGTACTTGAGCAATTTTTAATCCCGCCAGTTTTGACTTAACAATCATTTCAGAGGCAAATTCCATTCCTCTATATTTAAGATTGAGAGATAAAATTTTCTCTCTATCAAACGCCCTCAAACCGCAATGAAAATCTACTATCTGAGTTTTAAAGAGTAAACGACCCAACCATGAAAGAAAAGGATTTCCCAAATACCGATGTAAAATCGGCATAGCGCCAGATTTAATTTCACCACCACCTTTTGGCATTCGACATCCAACAACAAGATCATAACCTTTATGAAGCTTTTTTAAAAAAAGCGGCATCTGCAAAAAGTTGTAACTCATGTCACTATCACCAATAAGAACATACCTACCCTTAACTGCAGCAATACCACAAATTAGCGTACTGCCGTACCCTCTTTCTGTAGCACACACAAGTTTAGCTCCGGATTCCTTTACAATATCTTGTGATCCATCAGTACTCCCATTATCCGAAACTACAACTTCTCCAACCACACCTGAGAGTCTAATTGCTTCCTGGCATTCTCTTATACAATCTAAAAGAGTTCTTGCTTCATTTAAACAGGGTAACAAAAAACTAATTTCCATATTCTCACTCTCTTGGCGAATGTTCAAATTGTTATCCATAATCTCGCAAATCGCATTCCACAAAGTTCTTACAGATACGATTACTGTAAATAAATATTACCACCTGCCGAATAACACTGAAAGAACTTATATTACTGTTCGGCAGTTATTAGCCACAGCGAATTTTAATACAACATATTCAATTTTTTTGTAAAGTTGAGCTAGCGAAATTGTATAAAGGACATTCCTACTGTCCTTTATAGTCTTGTCCTTTACGCCTTTCTAGCCATATACCCCAACGGTTTCTAAGTTCCTTTCTTTTTAAGTAGACCAGCAGTCCAATTATGCTTACAAGCAACACAACGATGAGTAACAACCCAAGATTAATGTCAACATGGAAATTATAATTTAGTAAGTCAGTTAGCGAAGAATAATAGGCTGAGGCTGTTAGCTGCATATTACCCACTGTCGTAGTTGCAGAGATGTCATTAACTTTGTCTGTTTCATCACCTACTAGGCCGATAATTTCCAGTTCCTCCTGTGGTGGAGTGGTAAATTGTGGCTCATTTGACGTAGTTGGAGTAACAGATGGCTCTGTCCTGTGGTCATTTACTATCTTCTGTTCATTTGGTCTTTGTAATGAACCTCCACACATTATTTGGTTTATTTTTTGCTTGGTCATTATATAGACATAACCAGTAGCTTTTGAGTTAGATCCCCAAGGCATCAAAACATCTTCCTTATACTTATTTTGAAATGCTATAACAGCAACTTTTGTTTTTGCATCAAATACGCCATTACTATCAACATCTAATCCTTGGACTACTTTCAAAAAATTCTGAAGTCTGTATACCTGTTCAACATTATTATTTAAATCAAGTCTCATATAATCCTCAATATATGGACATGCAACATTAAGATTGCCGGGAGATACTTGAGTCAATGTTGATGCTGTCTTGCATTGTGCACCTGACCCAACAACTATGCTTATTTCATTTCCAACTGATTCTGTATAACCTATTTGAGAGAAACCAGATGCCGCTCTAAAAAAATAAGTGGTACCTGAAATAAGGCCGTTAATAATCACTTTATGTGTAGTGGTTCCAACTGTATTTTTATCTGTCCCATTTTGATAACCAAAAAGTGGGGCAACACCAAGAACTGAGACGGAACTTGTACCAAAAAGTACCCTGCCACCAGTTTCATAATTGGTATACCAATTAACCTCAACTGATCCTTGTCCTACTGGGCAAACAGAAGAGTTTGATACCAGAATTAGTGTTCCTCCCCCACCGCCTCCTCCACCACCTCCGTTTGAAGCGGGAGGAATTGTGCCACTATTACCTCCGCCGTTTGAAGCGGGAGGTGTAGGTATAGAAACTGATCCACCACCACCACCACCTCCACCACCACCGCTGCTGCCGCCTCCAGAAGAAACCACTGGTACTGTAATTACAAGAATAGCATTCGAGCTACCACAAGGATTGCTTACTGACAAAGGAATGTTATATGTTCCTGACTGAGTTGGAATTCCTGATATGGTAGCTGTACTTGTTGAAAAAGATAATCCTGATGGAAGCGCTCCTGGAATTGCAAAAGTAGACAATGAACTCGTCGCCTGAGTAGTAGTTGCAGTGAAAGTATATGCAAATGCCTGATTCAATGTTCCAGATACGGCTAAGGCGCTGGAGACACTGGGAATTGAACAACTAACTACAGCACCGGGAGTAACCACTATCACGAGGGTGGAAGTACTACTGCCACAAGGATTACTTACTGTAACTTGAATATTGAAAGTTCCTGTCACTGCAGGCGTTCCAGAAATCACTCTGGTTGAGGAATCGAAACTTAATCCTGCTGGAAGCGAGTTACCTAACGAAAATGTAAAAGTTCCTCCAGTTACAGGTGAAGTGATTGCAGAAAAAGTGTATGAAAATGGCTGAGACACAACGGTAGAAACTGACAGTGGACTCGAGATGCTTGCAGTCGGACACACAGAAGGCGGTGGAGTGACAATACCACCACCACCTCCTCCGCCACCGGTGCTGCCGCCGCCGGAACTTATAACTTCATCGCCCAATGAAGCAACAACTGGTGGCAGAGTAATAACTTCATCACCCAATGATGCAACAACTGGTGGCAGAGTAATAACTTCATCGCCAATTGAACCTGAAATTACCAGATGGGTAATAACTTCATCTCCAACTGAAGCCGAAGTAACAAGAGTTGATGAAAGATTCTCATCACCAACTGAAGCCGAAGTAACAAGAGTTGATGAAAGATTCTCATCACCAATTGAGGCACTGGTAATTGGTAAAATAGCCACCTCGTCACCGATTGAACCTGAGGTAATTAGATGACGTGCAACCTCATCTCCAACAGACGCAGAAGTAGCGGGAGGAGTTAAAATTTCATCACCAATCGAAGAAGATACATTAAGCTGGGAAACAACTTCATCCCCCGTTGACCCCGTGGTAACAATAACACTAGCTCCCTCATCTCCCACAGATCCAGAAACAGCAGGAACTAAAACAATATTTTCATCACCAACTGAACCAGAAACTGACAAAACACTCACAACCTCATCGCCAACCGAAGCCGTAACAGATAAGGAAACTGCATTATCTCCCAATGATGAAGAAGTTGGTGGCAAACTAGAAATTTCATCACCAACGGAAGTAGAAGCAGGAATATTTGGTATTCCAATTACTGAAGTTCCCGACTCATCACCTAAAGATACAGAAGTTACTGAGGCAACCGTACTTGATACAACTTCATCTCCAATGGAAGAGGAGGCTGGTGCAACAGAAACTTCATCTCCCAACGATGCAGAAGTATCGATAGCAAAAACAGACACTGGAAACATACCTGCAATCAAAACAGTAATTAGGAACTGAGAAAATACAGTTTTTAGCATTTCAAGTTTTGTTCTGCCTAGTCGGATTTTGTTCAGATATAGAGCCATATAATATGCTTTAAACCCCATCCTATACGCAGAACTATCATTGTCAAGAACTACCAAATCATTTTTAGAAAAAATGACACTAAATAATGTAAAATCTAAAGGACATCAGTAGAAAACAATCAAGGACATATATATTCTCACCTATGTCCTTTATAATTATCCTTAATTTTAAAGTGATTTTCTACTCGAACCCTAAATCCATTTATTTTAAAGGACATTATTCTTCGCAGTTGACAAACGCATGTGCTACATGTTTTAACTTTTTTGAAAAATTTTAAGGACACATTTCAAATGTTGATTGACAATCAAGGACATTAGGGTTATTCTCAAATCCGGACACCAACAACTCTGAAATACCGCGGTTTGCAGAAATTTATGAAAAAGTTCATTGTAATAACGGCACTGGTGCTTTGCGCCAGCGTAACTCAACCTCAACCTTGTCAGGCAGCAGGAATGGTTTTTGCTCGCCCGACAGTAAACGTAACCAACATAACAGAATGGTCGGCTCAACGGTCCACTATTCTTCAAAATGTGTCTCAGAAAATTGCTCCGAGTGGAGCTCTTGCACCGGGACAACTAGCGGAGCAGTCGATGATTCAATTGTCGGAAAACGGGACTGGATTTGAAATCCGATTTCCGTTCTACTACACAAGTCAGACGCCCTTCTATGCCAGCCGAGTTCATTACAGGATCAAAAGTTCTGATCCTGTAAACAAGATGAATTTTACTGGAATCTTTCCAGGACTTTCGGTTTCACGTTTTGGAAAGGACTTGAACGGATCAATCAAAAATGTTGACGACCCCTTGATTACCGAGCTCTACGGAGCCGGTGTTGCCAACGCGTTTTATGTCTCTTCAAATGACGCGGTCGGTAAGGAAAGCATTCGTCAGTTCATTGAGAGCAACCGACCTTGGACGATCACGGCAGAATACTGGGCGGAAGGACAGGAAGTAATCGAAACCTCTGTGGCATTCAACCTTCCCGCGCCTCCCCCACCCATAACCAACCCAGCTATCGCTGCCTTCACCGCTAGCATAGCAGTTGGACAGCCGACCTCGGTGATTCAATTCACCGACAAGTCTCGCAATGCAACAAGTTGGCTCTGGGACTTTGGAGACAACACATCTAGTTCTCTTCAGAATCCCACACACCAGTACACAGTTACTGGTGAAAAAACGGTTACACTAACTGTTTCAGGCAATGGCACGACCAACAAGGAGTCAGCCATTATCTACGTTGCAATCCCGCTACCGCCAACGAAACCTTTCTCGATAACGGTGAGGGCAGATGTTGTGAACGGAAACGTTGTTGAAGGAACGCCACTTGAGATAAGTGGGCAAATAGACAACGTCGGAACTGGCAACTACGTTGGGGTAATCGCATCCACTTGGGAACTATCCATTAATAATGGCGCGTTCACAAATTGGGTTTCAGCAGGTAGTGTCACAAATCTAGTCTCTGGTGAGACAAAAAAGGTTTTGACATACAAATGGAATGCTGGACGAGCAAGTCCGACGCAGTACCGTTTCCGCCTCAGATCTGTTGCCTCCGATGGAGATCACTTCTCCTCTGAGTCGGTACAGATTGTAACGCCGTTACAACCGGTAATACTAAAAATTGTGCGCTCGAACAGCACGCAGTCGACAGTATCCCTATCCGGACCAGCAGGAACGTACAGAATTCTCCGATCGGATAACCTGCTTGGATGGTCAACCTTGACGGTTCAAGTCAAGGGTGAGGCTGATGTTGTACTTGTGACCCTTAACATGGTCCTTGAAAAAAGCTTTATCAAAGCTGAGAGAGTAAATTGAGCTCCATCCCCTCGTGTGTCACACTGGCATACGAGGGGATTTTTTTATTTAAAATGGTTATTTTTCCTTATAATTGCTAGCATATCCAATATGATAATTTTAGGTATTGAAACATCGTGCGACGAAACAGCACTCTCAATCATTGAGATTGATAACCTAGAAAATAAACCGCCGTTTTCAATAAAAATATTATCAAATAAAGTTTTATCCCAGATTGAACTCCATAAACAATATGGTGGTGTTTTCCCTATGATGGCAAAACGTGAACATGGCCGAAACTTAGTCCCACTACTAAAGAAAACCTTGGAAGAATCTGGCTTCGAAAATCTAAAATCACAGGAGTCAAATTCCGAACAAATTCAAAATGATAAACTAGAAAAAATTCTGGATAGAGAACAAGAATTGCAAAAATTATTTTTAGAGTATATTCCAACTATCGAGAAACCACCAATTGATTTGATAGCTGTGACATCTGGTCCAGGACTTGAACCGGCTCTTTGGGTAGGCATTAACTTTGCAAAAGCCTTGAGCGTAGCGTGGGATATTCCTGTCGTGGCGACAAATCATATGGAGGGACACATCCTCGTTTCGCTTCTGAAGCGAAACGAGGATGTCGAGTCTTCTTCCTACACCCTAAACCCTATACCCTTCCCCTCCCTGGC
>SIBU01000005.1 GCA_009695005.1 Candidatus Tayloriibacteriota bacterium | reverse complement strand
GGAGGACTCCAGTATTGGGACAGTACAGGAAGCAGTGTAGATTACATCCGTAATATCTTCATGAGCACCGCTGAATATCGAAATGCCAATCCAGTTTCTACCACTCCTGTAGTTGCTCCAGTCGCTGCTCCAGCTCCAGTTGTGGCGCCAGTTCAAACATCTGTCTCTATTGCATGTGCCGCGACAACTTTGAACAGTTATTCAGTTCCATCAAAAAACAGTGGGGAGAGTGCCACTGTGAGTGTTACAAATTCAATATCTAACGGTAATCGTTTGGCTTCAAATACTTTCATTTGTAATAACGGCACATTTACAGCGGGTACAGAAACTTCCAGTATTACTTGCAACAGTGGGTACTTATTATCCGGTTCTCAGTGTATAGCTCCTACTCCAGTTGTGGCGCCTGTAGTTACCACTTCTTCATATCCTTCTTTCGTTACCACAGATAGACAGAAGGCCATTGCAGATTTGTATAAAACCTTGCTCAATAGAGACCCAGATCAAGGAGGACTCCAGTATTGGGACAGTACAGGAAGCAGTGTAGATTACATTCGCACGGTTTTCATGAGTACGGCTGAGTACAGAGCTCTTCACCCGACAAGTAGTGCGGGAGCCGTTAATCAAATGGCGAGTGCTTTGGAAAGTTTGAAAGCTACCCTCGAGAGTATCAAGGCTTCGATTGGGAGATAAGGGATTAAAGAATTAAAGTTAAAACTCGCCTCAGCAACTTCGTTGCTGAGGCGAGTTTGTTTTATCCCCATTTCTATCCCCCCAGTATATTTTAGAAAAAATAAATGTTAAACTTCTACTAATGTTTATTAATGTGCCCAAATTATAAGTAATATTTATTATATGTTTAAGAAATTTATCCTTGCTGGTGTGTTGGTTTTATCTTTTGTAATTACTCCTTTTGTACCAATAGTATCCGCTGATACTGCTTCGGATTTACAGGCACAATTAAGTGCTATTATGGCGCAAATTCAGAGACTTCAGGCACAACTTAATACATCACAAGGAACTCCAGCTACTTCGGGTGGTTCTACTGGGGACTATTCCGGTACAACTTCTGTATCTTCCTCAGACGGTTTTTGTCACAAGTGGAATAAAAGTTTAAAGTTAGATGATTACGGAGCTGATGTTCAAGCTTTACACAAAGCTCTGTTTTCAGAGGGTTTCCAACCTTTAGAATCTTCTTCTGTTACGGGTGATGGTAGGGAAACGTATAATTTTACCGAATCTACTGCTTCTGCTGTCATTGATTTTCAGGCAAAGTACGGTATCAAAAAGACCGGTACTGTGGGACCTATGACGAGAGCTAAGCTAAATAGTTTGTACCCTTGTGGTAAAAATCAAGCAAATTACCCCCTTTCAATTTCTGTATATTCTTCAAATGGAAGTCTTGATTCAACAATTAAAATATCCGTATTCACTCCATCTGGAGCTCCTGTCGTGTTAAATCCCCAACGTTTTCCAGATCTACCTATTCTTTCTGGATACAAGGTTTTGATTTCTCAAACAGAAGGTAGTCGTGTTGAAAATCTTTCTGCGATGGCAGATGTTTCAGCTAGCGGTTATCATTTCTATAACTTAATTTCAAATGGTGTAACTGCTAACGCAGAAGTATTCCTTACAAGAAATGGTAATGAAGTCAAAGCTGTTGTGAATGAAGGCGCCAATAGGAGCGAATTTTCTTTCGATGTCACCAAAAAATCTGGAACAACAATTCTTCTGACCTCAAATAGCGGAAGTTTTTATTTTCCGCTAAATCAAGAAGAGTATATTTTGAGTGCTAAGGAGAATAATAACGCCGATACCGAGAAAATATATGTCTCGGTTGGCTCGAACGGTTTTAAGGTTCGAGAGAAGGAAAATCAAGTTAGTAATCCTAGTTCTTCTTCCTTGCAAGGTGTGGTTATAACAGACGTGAAGTATTCTCCCTCTTCTCCAAAAGTAAATGAATGGATAACAACAGATGTAGTCTTGCTTAATAAAAGTACAGTAGACATAAATACACCATTTAGGGTTGTTGTACAGGGTACTGCAGTAGTCGTGTCTGGGCTTGCAGCAGGTGCTCAAAAAACAGTATCTGTGCCAAACGCTTTTACCTTTAATTTCTCAGGGTCGCAAATACTAAATACAGTTCTTATTGACCAAAATGGCAATAGTTCCGTTGTTTATACAAACACTTTAACATTCCAATCTACAATTCCTACTCAGAACGATTCAATCACCACTACACCCTTCACTATTTCCAGTGTTAGTGGTAATCAGTCTAACTACGCTCCAGGTTCAACAATCAATCTAACGATTAAAGGGATAGATGGAAAGGGGAATATCGCCTCAAGTGATAAAGGATTTAATATTCAAGCATATATATTTCCTGTAAATGACACCAATTTTTCCGGCAATTACGTTGTGCCTTACCCTCGAGATTCATTCAACGGAACATACAACTCATCAACAGGTTATTGGAATGTTAGCATGAATGTTCCAGCCGCAGGTTCATATAATTTAAAGCTAGGTCTCTATTGCAGTAGGGTAGGTAGTTCGTGTTACGGTTTAAACGGTCCGGGGGATCAAGGAAGTAAAGTTATACCTTTTACAGTTTCTTCCGTAAATAACACTACTACCTTTTCTCTTTTTCCATCCGATACTCGCGCTCTACAGATTATTTCGCTTTATAGAACTATCTTAAATCGTGAACCTGACAATAGTGGTTTCTACTATTTTTACAACGGAGGTACAAGCATTGATCAGATTAAATCGGCAATGTTAGAAAGTGTAGAGTATCAAAACGTTTCTCATTCAACCTCAACTTGTATTTCTGGATTTGTTCAGGATTCATCGGGTGTTTGTACTGCAACAAGACCGGAATTAACTTTGAAGGTATTGTCACCGAACGGAGGAGAGAATTTTGCTTTTAACGGCTCCGTACCGATAAGGTGGCAATACAGTGGCATATCCTCAAGTGCTTACGTTCATGTGTATCTGAAATTAGCTGACGGTTCAGGTTGTTTTCTTTCTTCTGTGCCGGCTTCTTATCTTCAAACAACGTTAAGTATCGTTAGTAGGTATCAGTGTCCTAACATTCCAGCCTCTGTGAATGATTCAGGATCATACAAGGTCAGTTTAATTCTTTCCGAGTCGTCAAGTTACAGTCAAGCAGTGTTGGATTCAATTGCCGGTAGAGCAGTGGGGAAGGACAGTAATTACTTCACACTTTCTAATCCAACAGTTGCAACCGTTCCTGCTCCCACCGTTGATGTTACTGTTGTCAGTCCGAATGGAGGAGAGTCATGGCAAAGTGGCACAGTTCAGTCAATTAGATGGAAAAAAATTGGCGGTGAGGGGACGTCCGTCATTGTTGCTCCCGTAAATAGTTCATGTGTATACTCAACCCTATGTCCTGGCGCTGACATTTCTATTGTTGGTTTGCCGTCAGATTCTGTCTATCCTGATTCTTATTCGTGGAATGTAGGTAGTGTAGTTAATGGCAATGGGCAGACCACCTTGAGTCCTGGTAATTATAAAATTAGAATAGGTGACCTGAAAATTGGTATTTTTGATTGGAGCGATTCATATTTCACCATTACCGCACCAACTACCGCAACCGTTCCTGCTCCCACAGTCAATGTAACCGTCGACGGTTCAAAAGGCCCACTCAGTATTCAAAGTGGTCAATGGGCCACAGGAAGTTGGAATTCAACTAATGCTTCCTATTGCACCAACAATTTCAACGCACCAGATAGAGTAACTTCAAACAGAGCAACGACTTACGGCCCGATTACCAGCACTAAACATTTTACTGTGACCTGCTTCAATAGTGCGGGAGCTTCAGTAAGTGGGGATGTGACGGTGAATGTTGCTCAAGCTACAGCCGTAGTAGCAAATCAAAGTCCAGTAATAAGAACATGGAATGGACTCTCAACGATCCAAGCTGGAGTCAGTGGAATTTGGAGTTTAACAGCTTCTGATCCTGACGGAACAATACTCACGGCAAAAGTAAATTGGGGTGACGGTACTGCAGAGGAGACTCGAACGATTACTACATCTTCTGCGAACTCGATAATGAGTGCAGATTTTGCACATAGTTATGTCAGTGGAAATTACAATTACACCACAAGGATAACAGTTACTGATGCGAGAGGAGCAATTAATTCCAAGGATTTGTTAATTCCTGTGACAGTTAAACCTGTGGCTGCTGTTACTACAACAACGACTATCCCTTCGGCAACTACGAATAAGTTACCAATTTTTAGAGGTTTTCCGACTGGACCAGCTACTTTGACCACCGGTCAAAGTGGCAGTTGGAGCACAAACAGCTACGATCCTGACGGTTCAAGCATTCTTTACTCCGTTAGTTGGGGCGATGGAACTTCCGCTGGAGGATCTGTAGGGTACAGTTATTATGGCGGAGATTTGCCCGGAAATTTTAGTCATACTTATTCAACAGCAGGGAATTATGCTTTAAGCTTTACAGCCAGTGATACACAAGGGGGGAGTGTTGTTCAGACGACCACGGTGGTAGTTTCTGCTCCTGCAGTAGCTAACCAACAGGTAAATTTGCCAGCAAGCCAGACAACCGCTCCATTATCAGTTTCTTGCAGCGCAGCTCCCTCAAGTCCTTACGTTGGGGATGTTGTTACCTGGGGAGTTAATCCTTCAGGCGGAACAGGTTCTTACACGTTCTCATGGACAGGTAGTGACGGCTTGTCAGGGGGGAACAGTCCTGTCGCCACTATTACTTACACTACTGCCGGATACAAGACCGCTTCCGTTTCTGTAACCTCTGGGTTCAGCTCTGTGTCATGGCCATGTAATGTGACTGTTCAAAATAGACCAGTGCAAGTTTCACCAACAATAAATTATTTTAGAGCTAATGGTTCCGCTTCTTTTATTAGCGTTACCGCCGGTACCCCTGTAGCTCTTACATGGAGTAGCTCAAACACAACAAGTTGTACTGCTTTGAGTGATTGGAATAACAGTATAGGTGTGTCCGGTAGTTTAACTCTGACACCATCAGTAAGCTCAAGTTATGGTCTTGTTTGCCATAATGTAGTTGGTGAAAAAATTTCAGCTAATCTTTATGTTACTGTGACTCCTGCTCAAATTGCCACTCCAGTAGCTTCAAGTGTTTCAATCAATGTGACTGGCCCTCTGAATTCCTTTTTCGCTCCATATAACGCTTCAATAACATGGACTTCGAGCGGAGCGACGCAGGTTAAGATAGAAGCATGCTGGAGTAGCATGAGTCAGTGTTCAACTATTACTTCCAGTACAAACGCTTCTAGCGGAAGTTATTATTGGGCTATTGATTCAGCCGACGCATACGTTGGAAAAGGTTTAATGAAAATACGCATTACCGATATTTCCTCTGGTGTTTCAAGTGTATCACCTAGTGAATTCCAGGTGATTAAATCATCTACCTCACTTAAGCAAGATAAGGCAACTCAAATGGCGAGTGTCTTAGAAAGTGTTCGAGTGGCGCTTGAGGGAATTAAGGCTTCCTTGAAATAGGAAGGTATTTAGGGATTAATTTTGTCAACGCCCCGACTCGCTTTGCGAGCCGGGGCGTTGACATTGTATTATGTTCTGATAATATGGTTGCTATCGCTTCTCGCGTTCTTTTTGCTCTGCCGCTCGCCACTAGGCGAAGGACAGCCTAAAGGTTAATTTATTATTTATAAGTTTAATTAGGGTTTAATTGTCTTGTTCAAGCAAGTTCTCGCGCGTTTGATTTAGACAAGTAAACTAAAAATAATATGGCAGAATTTAATCGAAGTAAGCCTCACGTAAACGTAGGCACCATCGGCCACGTTGACCACGGCAAGACAACTTTAACGGCCGCAATTTTGAATTCACTTCATCTTGCCGGTTTCACTGTTAAGTTGAAAAAAGTAGACGAAATTGATTCCGCACCAGAGGAAAAGGCTCGAGGTATTACTATTGCGCTTTCTCATAATGAGTATGAGACCGCCAATCGTCACTACGCTCACATCGATGCTCCAGGTCACGCTGACTACATTAAGAACATGATTACAGGTGCCGCTCAGATGGACGGTGCTATTCTCGTAATCGCAGCTACCGACGGTGTTATGCCTCAGACTCGCGAACACGTTTTGCTTGCAAAACAAGTTGGTGTTCCAAAAATCATTGTTTTCTTGAACAAGGTGGACATGGTGCCAGATCCAGAGTTGATTGATCTTGTTGAGGAGGAAGTTCGAGAACTTTTGACCAAGCAAGGTTATGACGGTAAGGCCTCTCCAGTTATCAGAGGATCCGCTCTAAAGGCTTTGGAGGCAACTTCAAAGGATGACGAATGGGTTAAGAAAGTACTTGAACTCACTAATACTCTTGATTCATATATTCCGGTTCCTGTTCGCGAGACAGACAAACCGTTTCTAATGCCAATCGAAGACATCTTCTCTATTGAAGGCCGTGGTACTGTGGTTACTGGTAGAATTGAACGCGGTTTGATTAAGGTTGGTGAGGAAATTGAAATTGTTGGTTTGAAGCCGACAAGTAAGACAATTGTCACCGGTATTGAAATGTTCAATAAGTCTCTTGCCGAAGGTATGGCTGGGGATAACGCAGGAATTTTGCTCCGAGGTACAAAGAAAGAAGATGTGCACCGCGGTCAGGTTCTTGCTAAAACTGGTACAGTTACTCCTCATACTGATTTCGAAGCCGAAGTTTACATCTTGAAGAAAGAGGAAGGTGGTCGCCACACTCCATTCTTCTCAGGATATAAGCCGCAGTTTTACATTCGAACCACTGATGTTACCGGTGATGTTACCTTGCCTGAAAAGACTGAAATGGTTATGCCAGGAGACACTATTACTTTCAAAGTTAAGCTTGTAGCTCCAGTAGCTCTGGAAGAGAAACAGCGTTTTGCTATCCGCGAGGGAGGTAAGACCGTAGGAGCGGGGGTTGTTACTAAGATTGTTGCTTAAGCAGTTTATGATGCCAATCAAACCAATAGCAGAAAAATCAGTTAAGCCAAAGGCTCCAGCAAAAACTAAGCCTAAGGTTGTAACCATTCCAAAAAAGGATGTGGTTGCCAAACTTAGAATTCGGGTTCGCGCTTACGAGCACAAAATTCTAGACGCCTCAGTGAAGCAGATTATTGATACAGCGCTTCGATTTGACGCTACAATTTTGGGACCAATTCCATTGCCAACAGAAATTAAGAAATACACAGTTAATCGTTCAGCTTTCGTTTACAAAAATGCACGAGAACAGTTTGAGATGAGAGTTCATAAACGTTTGATTGATATTGTGAATCCTAACGCGAAAATTATTGAATCTTTGACCAATCTTTCGCTTCCCTCTGGAGTGAATATTGATGTCAAGATGATGTAAAGGGTTTTGCCCACAAAAAACCGCCACTTGGCGGTTTTTTTGTGGTAGCAAAACCTTTACTACGACAGATTCCGATTCCTTCGGGGCGAGAGGATGCTCAGATTTTTCTGTGAGTGTTCTGCAAGGAAAATATTCTCGCTCTGCTACCCCGCGCGGAGTGGGGGATAGTGTCTTGCGTCGCAAAAATATATATGATAATATAATATTATATTATCATATAATCATAAACTTTATGAGTACTCTATCCGTACCTTTGACTCCGCAACTTGAAGAAACTGTAAACCGGCTTGTAAAAAGTGGCTATGGTTCTAATAAGGCTGACGTTGTTCGCCGGGCTCTTAAACGTCTTTCTGAAGAAGAGGCGGTGAATGCTGTGCTTCGTGCCGAGACCGAAACCACTCTTAAAGGAAATTTGCGGGATTTAATGAAGAAAATATAATGGCACTTGAAATCGGATTCAAGCCGTCTTTTGTGCGGGCTATGAAGCATCTTGAGAAAGAATTGATTGCCGAAGTTCTTGAAAAGATAGAGTTGTTTAAAAATCCCGAAAATCACGAAGCTCTCAAGGTTCACAAATTGCACGGTGCACTTTCTGGCCGTTGGAGTTTATCGGTAAACTATAAAATCCGGATTGTATTTCGGCATGTATCAAAAAATTTTGTTGAGCTCCTCGCTATTGGCGACCACGATGTTTACAGATAATTTTCTTATTATTTTTGTGGTAAGTTGGGAGATAGTAAACATCTAACACTCCAATAGGTGTTTGTTCTCTGCCAGATATTTCTTAACTTTTTGAATACCTTCTGTACTCTTCTTTTTGTTCCAATACTGAAATTTCTGGATGCTATTTATTAGAATTGAGGCTTGCAACACTCTCAAATCAACTTTCTCACCTTCAGATTCGTACCCTTCAATCATTTGTTTTACGGTATCATTGTTCTTACTTTTTGCTGGGCCGATTACGATACTCCTTCCAAGGTCGATATACGGTAAGTTCAATACACAATCTGGATCGAAAACTGTAATCGGTTCTGTGGCGAAAATATTTTCAGTATGAAAATCATAATGACAATATGAACTTTGGTTTTGCTTCCTTCCGTAATCTTCAAGTATTGTAATCGCCAAATCTATTGAGCCGTGTTCATTTTCGTCTAAAAGTTGATTTTCTTCCGTATACAAACGACTTTTGTCAGTAGTATATTTTAGCCATGATGCAAAATCATCGTACTCGGGTTTGCCGTTGAATATTTGACCGTAACCGGTTGTTTTAGGTTGGTGCATAGAGTGCAAGGTTTTACCCATCTCAAGATAAATTCCTCTGTCAATCATCTCTCTTTCACTAAATGTTTCAAAAAGAGTTTTCTCTGTCACTTGTTCCATAAGTAGATAGGGACGGTCGTCGATAAGTCCTTCCTCAAGAATATGAGGAACTTCGACGCCAGTTTTTTCCCATTCCTGCAAGAATTTTGCTTCGCCTTGAGGCAAATCATTTCTTATAGGAATTTTTAAAACAAATTTTCCTTCCTTAGATTCCAAAAAGGCGACAAGAGACGATACTCCTCGATGAGAAAAAGTTACACTAATATTTTCACCCTTAAATTTTTTGTGGGTGTTAAGAAGTTCTCTAATTTGTGGAACGAGAGCAGTCTTACGTTCGTTACGACCTTTGTCCACCTCATGCTTAGACATCAAGGGTTCGTTTGTGAAAGTTATGTTACTTAGTTCATTTTTTGGAAAATGATCCATTTGTAGAAGTATAACAAAAGTAATGACTTTTGACTTTTTTATCACTATTTGTTAGGCTACTACCCACTGCTACTTTACGGATGTTTTAAGGAAGAACAAGGAACCTCTGGCCGTGAGCTAAGTTCAAAATCATATGCGATTTATACTAGGAACAAAAATTAATATGTCCCAAGTTTGGGGCGAAGATGGAAAGGTGACTCCGGTTACTGTTATCTCTGCAGGACCGAATGTTGTTACTCAGGTTAGAACTGTCGAGAAAGACGGTTATTGCGCGTTGCAGGTAGGTTTCGGAGAGCGAAACGCTAAGAACATAAGTAAGGCTGTCAAAGGTCACGTAAAGACTCTCGGTAGTTTTGCTCTTTTGAAAGAATTTAGAATGGAGGACGCACCAGCTCAAATTTTAGGTGATAAGATCGACGCCTCAGCTTTTAAAGTGGGGGACGATGTTATCATTTCTTCAATTTCAAAAGGTAAGGGTTTCCAAGGAGGTGTAAAGCGTCATGGTTTCCACGGAGGACGACGTACGCACGGTCAGAAGCACTCAGAACGTGAACCAGGAGGTATCGGAGGTGGAGGACGAGCTGGAGGCCGTGTAGCGAAAGGTATTCGTATGGCAGGACGTATGGGAGGCGATCGAGTAACTATTAAAGGTGTTCGAATTGTCCAAGTTGACCCAGTAAAGAATCTTATATTGGTTAGCGGAGCGGTTCCGGGACGACGAGGTACGTTTGTTGAAATTCGAAGTGTAAATGCCTAAACGAAATAAATAATTACCATGGAAACTGTAGTTTACAATCAAACAGGCAAAGAGGTAGGAAAGCTTAAGCTTCCCGAGAGTATTTTCGGATTGCCTTGGAATGCAGACTTGGTTCATCAGGTTGTTGTTTCGATGCAAGCAAATCTCCGAACTACCGTGGCTCATGTTAAAGACAGAAGTGCTGTTCGTGGTGGAGGTAAGAAGCCTTGGAGACAGAAAGGTACCGGCCGAGCTCGTCACGGTTCTATCCGCAGCCCTATCTGGGTTGGTGGAGGTGTAACTCACGGTCCTTCGAATGAAAAAGTCTTTGCGCGAAAGATTAACAAATCAACAAGAGCAAAAGCTTTGTCAGTTGTATTGTCTAAGAAATTTAAAGATGGAGAAGTTCTTTTCCTTGAAAATTTAGCCTTGTCGAAACCAAAAACTAAGGAAGCCAAGGAGGTGCTTTTTGCTCTTGCTAATATAAAAGGTTTTGAATATTTAACAAAGAAGAAGACTAACGCTCTTTGTTTATCATTGTCTACCAAGGATGTGGCCGTTGAGAGAAGTTTTGCGAACTTAGGGTCTGTTTCGGTTGGAGAGTTCCGCAATTTGAATGTGCTCGATCTTATGAAGACCAAGTATCTTGTAGTCGTCGGACCAAAAGAGGCACTTAAGACTTTGGAAGCTAAAGTTGCATAATAAATATCATGGCAATTCTCAATTTAAAAAAGAATAAAGTCGCTTCTGAAAAAGTTGCTAAGAAGACAGTCAAGGCTGTTAAGGCGACTAAAGTATCAGTAGTGAAGCCTAAAACTAACATGGCTGTGGGTTTAGGTTTATCACACGTTGATGCTTCAAGCATTATCGTAAGACCAAGAATTACTGAAAAGCCAGCTATTCTTTCAGAGAAGCAAGGCAGAATGGTTTGCGTTTTTGAAGTTACAAAGAAAGCTAACGCTCGAAACGTTTCATTAGCTGTTCAGGTTTTGTATAAAGTTGTTCCGGTAAAGGTGGCAGTTTTGAGAGTACCACCTAAAAAATCTTTTGTCCGCGGTCATATTTCCTATGGCAAGACCGCTTACAAGGCTTATGTCTATTTGCAAGCCGGAGATAAGATAGAATTGGCATAATAATTTTTTTATGAAATCCTACAAACCAACAAGTAAATCACGCCGACACATGACCACCATTTCGTATGGTGATATTCTGACTGCTTCAGAGCCACATAAGTCTCTGACCAGCGGTTTTAAGCGCCATGTAGGACGTAACAATCGTGGAAGAATGACGACACGTCACAAAGGAGGCGGTCACAAAAGACTTTTCCGTGAAATTGATTTTACTCTTGAAAAGCGAGATATTCCGGCCGTAGTTGAAACCATTGAGTATGACCCTAATAGGACTGCTTTTATCGCTCTTGTTTGTTATAAGGACGGTGAAAGACGATATGTTATTTTACCGAAATCTCTCAAGGTTGGTGATTCATTTATAATTTCCGAAAATGCACCTCTTACCCCTGGTAACCGATTGCCACTCAGAAAAATTCCAATCAACACTTTTGTTTATAACGTTGAGTTAAAAACTTTTGGAGGCGCAAAGATTGGCCGTTCGGCGGGGAATTACGCTGAAGTGATTGCTCAAGATGCCGGCTATACTCATATTAAGATGCCTTCAACTGAGGTTCGAAAGATTTTAGATACAGCTTGGGCATCAATCGGAGAAGTTTCAAATGATGAAAATCGATTGGTAAACATCGGAAAGGCCGGGCGTTCACGATGGCTCGGTATCCGACCGACAGTTCGAGCAAGCGCTCAAAACCCTGTTGACCACCCATACGGAGGAGGTGAAGGTAAACAAGGTCGTGGGCTTCGCTTTGCCAAAACTCGTTGGGGCAAGCATGTCGGCAAAGGACAAAAGTCCCGAACACCGAAGAAATACTCAAACGTGTTTATTGTTTCAAGAAGAAGGGTTGGGAAGTCAAGAAAGGGTAATCAATAAAATTAATCAAGCAAGGCCGGTTCCGTAAAGCGGAACCGGCCTTGCTTTTGACTATAAATATGGTAAAAATTGGTAGCTAAAAGTACCTTCAAATACAAGGTTAAATATTAATTTGGCCGGGGATTTTTGCCTCTCGAGGAGACTCGGGGCCAAAAATCCCCGGCATAAACAAAGTAGTCGTATACGCGACTCGCCAAAAGGAAGAAAGGCATCCTCATTATGAACGAGGCAACCTTGCAGAAAGAGCAAGTGGATCTGCTCGCTATGATTGTTCCACACATTAGGGCGGCCGGCACTGAAGAATGCAAACATTATCTTCGGGGAGAAAACCGGCCACAGATTCCCCAAAGGCTAAAACAGACCTTCGCGCTTCCTGGGGCTATTCCTGTCACGGCAGTTCCTGTTGAAACGACAGGCTTCCCGATTGAAGAGACCGATTGCATACAGTGGTTTGATCATATGGAGCGGTTCACGAAGGAGCACTTCGGTACGGAAATTATTCTCCGTGATAAGTTTCCGCTTCCGGCCCGGCTTCCATGGAAACATGTTTTGCCCATCTTTGACCCTGGTTTTACAAATCGGGACATGGTGGACAAGGCTTTGAAATCGCGAGGGCTATCGGTGTACGAAGGCACGGACGTCATGAAGTACTGCGGTTCGGGTACGTTCGACACCCCACGTTTGTATCTTGTTGAGCGCTCTATCACACCGACTCCGGCAACCATGGGCCTTCCGCCTAAGTTTGCCAAACATTGGTTTGCGGGTAGGCAAACTCACCCGCTCCACCTCCGTGGCTACGGCATCGGTACCAGTCTCTGGCGTGGGGTTGAGGAGCAGCTTCTTGACTCGGGTCCGACACGGACATGGTTTCCGGAAAACGCATTGCCCGACGGTCGCGTCGCGTACGGCTTCTTCAGTCCGACTTACGGCGATGTGTGGTTCCGCGACTACGACGCGGGCCACGAGGCCGACGACATGGCTTTTCGTGAGGCAATTGTCCTTTCCCTCAAACCTTAAACCTTATTTTCTTCGATTTCTATCCCTCTTCAAAAATCCCTTCTTGGATTTGTGAAGGGGGATTTTCTTTATATAATAATTTACGACTGTGCAGTCGGCCCCGCGAAGCAGGGCAACGGTTGGTAATGGTTAGAAGTTTAAGTCAAAAAATTACTGTAAGACGTTGATTTTCTGGGATGTGCAACACTACTGCACTATCGGGTACTGCGGACAAGGACGAAACGGCGAATACTGGTGAGAATAACTCCTAAATATTTGGTCTTCTATCTTGATGTGTTGTCGCATTGTAGGGGAGGAAAAATCACGAGGAAAATTGATAGGTCGGAGTTGTCGCAAGGAGTTTGACTTTTATTGCCATTCTGTTAGGATAGTAGCCACGCTCTTTACGGGGCTTTTTAATTTAAAAATGACACGTTCACTCGCAAAAGGACCATATGTAGACCCGCGACTCTTGAAAAAGATTGCAGGCAAAAGACCGGAACAATCCGCGCCTATTAAGACATGGTCAAGAGCTTGTCAGATTGCCCCTGAGATGGTTGGTTTTAAATTTTTAGTACATAACGGCAAGAGTTTTCCAGAAGTGCTTGTAGAGGAAGATATGGTAGGACACCGTTTGGGCGAATTTTCCTTGACTCGAAAATTTATTAAGCACGGAGGTAAAATGCAAAAAGATATAGAAATCAAGGCCAAGGAAGGTGAGATCGCCGCCGCTCAAGCAGCTAAAGCCGCCACCTCGGACGCTAAAAAATAATTTTTATGATTACCGCCCAACTTAAAACTTACCGCCAGTCACCCCGAAAAGTTCGGTTGGTAAGCGATTTGGTAAAAGGAAAATCTGTGGAAAAGGCCATTGAAATTTTGTCAGTGACCACAAAAGCAGCCGCTCTTCCTTTGGTTAAACTTATAAAGTCAGCCATTCAAAGTGCAAAGAACACTTACAGTATCGACGAGAAAACTTTGTTCATTAAAGAATTTCGCGTTGATGCGGGAGCGACTTTGAAACGCTCTATGCCCCGAGCTCGAGGAAGTGCATTTCCAATTTTAAAAAGAACTTGCCATGTATCGCTTGTTTTGGATGAACGACAAACGGTTGATAATAATCAGTCAACAGTGAAGTCAAATAAAAAGATGCAATCAAAACCTTTATCAGTTGTTGGTAGTAAGTCGTAAAGTTAATTTTATGTCTCACACTGTCCATCCATATTCACATAGACTAGGAATTATCCGCGACTGGAAAAGCCGCTGGTTTTCAATGGATAAGAAGTACAAGGAATTCCTTCGCGCTGATATTTTGGTACGAGAATTTTTGGATAAAAAACTTCGTGGCATGTATGTTGCTGGTGTTGAATTGGAGAGAAGTCAGAAGACCTACAGAATTGTCATTAAAACTTCAAGACCGGGTATGATTATCGGCAAAGTTGGCGAAGGTGCAACTAAACTTAAGACAGGAATAGTAAAACTTTTGAATAAGGAAAAAGTTCCAATGACTCAAGAACTTAAACTCGACATCGAGGAAGTTCGTTCACCAGAGTCTAACTCCGCGATTGTTTGTCAGATGGTGGCGGAAGGTTTGGAGAAGCGTATGCCTTTCCGACGTGTTATGAAGCAGACCATTGAAAAGGTTATGGCCAACAGGGACGTTAAGGGAGTGAAGATTTATCTTGGAGGTCGTTTGGGAGGAGCCGACATGGCACGTTCAGAGGAACTCAAGAGAGGGAGAATTCCATTGCAAACATTCCGCGCTGATATCGATTTTGCACGTGATAAGGCTCATATGACCTACGGCGATATCGGAATTAAGGTTTGGGTGTATAAGGGCGATGTTTTTGATAAAGATAAAAAATAACCAACGACATAAGACTTGCAACTAACAAAAAATCGAAAGGAATATTTTGTTAGAGATTGCAGGTTGTCAGTTTTAAGTAAAAAACCATGTTAGTACCAAAGAAAGTAAAATACAGAAAGTGGCACACTTCAAGGCGAAACGCCAAGCGTGCTTGGGTTGAAACCCGTGGAACAGAATTAAGTTTTGGTTCTTTTGGTGTGAAAGCCATGGCTGCAGAGCGTATCGAGTCAAAGCAATTAGAAGCCGCTCGAAAAGTTTTGTCACGTTCAGCCGGTAAGGGCGGTAAAATTTGGATTCGTATTTTTCCCGATAGACCATTTACTCAAAAGGCCGCTGAAGTAGGCATGGGAAAGGGTAAGGGTGATATCCAGGGTTACTGTGTACAAGTTAGACCAGGGCGAATGATTTTCGAGATTGATGGAGTTCCTGAGGCTGTCGCCCGTGAGGCTTTGCGAAAGGCAGGTACTAAATTGCCCGTGAAAATTAAGATAGTAAGTCGCGAGATATTTTAAACTATCAACATGAAAGATTTCAAAGGAAAAACTGAAAATGAGTTGAACAAAGTGCTTTCAGATAAGCGAGAAGAGCTTCGTGTTTTTCGTTTTGCTATGTCTGGTGGCAAAATAAAAAATGTGAAATCCGGTCGGGCAATTCGCACTGCCATTGCTCAGATTTTGACTGAATTAAATATTCAGAAGACAAAATAATTTTAAATATATGGAACCAAAAAAAGTAACAAAATCAGAGCCATCAAAAAAACCACTTCGCGGCAAGGTTGTTTCTACTAAGATGAAGGATACGATCGTTGTGGCGATTGATCGTTTTATTAAGCATCCTAAATACGATAAGTATTTTAAGGTTACGAAACGATTCAAGGCTCATGATGCGGGTAATACCAAAAAAGAAGGAGAGCTTGTTTCGATTGTTGAATGTCGTCCAATTTCTAAAGATAAGCATTTTACGGTTGTATAGATTTTTAATTTAAATATATGATTCAACCAAGATCCATTGTGAATATAGCTGATAACTCCGGAGCAAAAATCGGAAGAATTTTCAAGGTTCTTGGAGGTTCAATGAAGCACTATGCGGAGTTAGGAGAGATTGTTGTTTTGTCTGTTCAAAAGGCTGAGCCACGCAAGGCAGTAAAGAAGAAGGACGTGCTCCATGCCGTTGTTGTACGACAGAGAAAGGCTTACAGGCGCAAGGATGGTTCTTATATCCGCTTTGACGAGAATGCGGTTGTGATTCTGGAAAAGGGAAAGAATGAACCGATCGCTGGACGTGTTTTCGGTCCAATTCCACGAGAGATAAGTGAGGCTGGTTTCCAGACGATTGCATCAAGAGCTCCTGAAATAGTATAGATAACATACGATTTATGAAGATTAAAAAGAATGACAAAGTAATAATTATCGCAGGTAAGGACAAAGGAAAGTCCGGTTTGGTTTCGCTTGCAATTCCAAAGAAGGATATGGTTGTTGTAACTGGTCTTAATCTTCGCAAGAAACATCAGAAGCCTAGAAAAGGAGGGGAGAAAGGGCAAATAATCGATAAGGCTATGCCGATTCATATTTCTAACGTGATGGTTTCCGATCCGGATACAAAAAAGGCAGTGAGAGTTGGTAAGAAGTTGGTTGGAGAGCGATTTGTCAGAATAAGCAGAAGGAGCGGAAAAGAAATTTAAGATTACAGAAGGGAAGAGAGAGAGGCTAGTATCTACTCCGATTCGGAAAAGACTAAACCCTAAACTCCCCACCCTAACCCTACATTTATGAAAACCGTAAAAGAAATAGAAAAAGGAATATTTGAACTACTGAAAAAGGATTTCAGTTATACCAATGTTATGCAGGCACCGAAGCTTGTTAAGATTGTCTTGTCTTCTGGTATAGGTTCATTTAAAGATAAGAAAAAAATTGAAATTGTTAAAGATCGTCTTTCAAAAATTGCTGGCCAGAAAATCACCACTAAGGGTGCCAAGAAATCTATCGCTTCTTTCAAGGTTCGTGAAAATGACCCTGTTGGTACTCAAGTAACTCTTCGTGGAGCTCGGATGTTTAGTTTTTTGGATAAGCTTTTAAATATTGCTCTACCAAGAACAAAGGACTTTCGAGGTTTGTCTACTACGTCTATTGATGACATGGGAAACATAAGCTTGGGACTTAAGGAGCATACTATTTTCCCTGAAACTATCGATGAGGAACTTAAGGACGTTTTTGGAATTGGCGTAACCGTAGTTACTACCGCTAAATCCAGAAAAGAGGCGCAAGCTTTCTTTGAGCACTTGGGCTTTCCTTTTAAGAAGGCTTCGGTAGGAAAAGATAAAAAGTAACCTTTAGTTGCTTTGTTTTTTGATTGACAGGACATTCGGCCTTTGATAGCATTACGGCCAAGCTTTCGAAGAGCTTTTATTTTTTCTAAAGGGACGACCTTTGTTAAAATAAAGCTAAAAATATAGTTCAAAGTAAATATATATGGCAAAAACATCAGTAATAGCGCGTTCACAGAAGAAACCAAAATTTAGCACACGATTGGTGCGACGCTGTTTTAGATGTGGCCGAAAGCATGGATATATGAGAGATTTCGGTTTGTGCCGTATTTGTTTTAGAGAGTATGCCAACGAGGGTATGATTCCAGGAGTTAAGAAATCGTCATGGTAGTAATTCTCGCCACGATTCCGATATTTAATAATTTGAATGTCGAAATCGCGGCGGTAAAGATAAGAAAATCAAAACAATGGTACCAACAGATATAATTGCAGATATGATCGTACGGATCAAAAATGCCGCTCTTACAAACAAGGAGCAGGTAGTTTTTCAACACTCGAAGTTTGTTTTGGCTGTCCTCGTTGCTTTGGAGAGAGCAGGGTACGTTGAGGTGCTTCCAAAGAAAGGTAAAAAAGTTACCAAGCAAATTGAGGCAAAGCTTGTTCTTGTTGACGGCTCACCAAGATTTAAGGGTGCCCGAAGACTTTCCAAGCCTTCAAAAAGAATCTACAAGAAAATTGATGATGTTAAGCCAATCAAGAGCGGTTTTGGTAGTTTAATTCTTTCAACACCAAAGGGTGTTTTAACCGATAAAGAAGCCCGCAAGGAGAATGTTGGTGGGGAAGCTTTGTTTTTAATTTGGTAAAATTTATGTCACGAATTGGAAAAAAACCAATAACTATTCCAGCTGGCGTTACTGTAACAGTAGCCGGTCAGACACTTTCAGTGAAAGGTTCTCAAGGAACAATCACTCGTGATTTCAGTACAGCTGTGGTCTTTGAAGTTGTAGATGGATCGCTTAAGGTTTCTTTGCAAAAAAATGACCGCGCGTCTAAATCTCTATGGGGAACTTATTCTGCGCATGCTTCAAATATGATTGCAGGTGTTACCACACCATTTCAGAAAAGATTGATTATTGAAGGTATCGGTTTTAAGGCCGAAGTGAAGGGTAGTGAAGTGGTGCTAAACTTAGGTTTTTCACATCAGATAAAAGTTAAAATTCCAGAGGGACTTAAGGTTGTTGCTGAAAAAGGTGCTTTGTTAATATCCGGAATTAATACAGAATTGGTTGGACAATTTGCCGCTAAAATTCGTGATTTGAAGAAGCCTGAGCCGTACAAAGGTAAGGGTATCAGATATCACGATGAAGTTATCAGAAGAAAGCAAGGTAAGAAGACAGCGTAGAGCAGGATTAAAGTTGAAAGATTAAAGTAAGAGAAAAATCAAGAATTGCGTATCTTAACTTAAATCTTTAATCTAACAACTTTCAACTAAAAACATGGATAAAAACAAAATCAAAATTGAAAAAAGGATAAGACGACATAAGAGAATCCGTTCTCGTATTTCTGGTACTGCATTGATACCTCGTTTTTCGGCTTTCAAGTCCAACGGCTACATTTACGCCCAACTTATCAATGATGAAAAGGCTGTGACCATTGTTGCCGCTTCCTCTCTTGGCATTAAGGCTTCCAATAAGACTGAGGCTGCACGTGAGACAGGAAAGGCTATCGCAAAAAAGGCTGTAGAGCAGAAAATTCAAAAGGTGGTGTTTGATCGTGGTGGTTACGTTTACACCGGCCGTATTAAGGCGATGGCTGACGGCGCAAGAGAAGGGGGTCTTAAATTTTAATTATGGAAAACGAAACAAAACAATCATCTGTACCTTCTGTAGTCGCTACTGTTATAAGTAAGAGTGTTCCTGTTGTCGGCGCCTCAAAGGATGCTCAACCGGCACGAGGAGGTTTTCGAAGTTCTCGCCCTGACAGAAAACGACCACGAGAGGAGAGAGTTAAGTCAGAATTCGATCAAAAGATTTTAAATATTCGAAGAGTAACTCGAGTTGCCTCTGGTGGACGCCGATTCAGTTTTAGTGTTGCCATTGTTATCGGTAATCGCAAGGGTTCAGTTGGAGTTGGCACAGGCAAGGCCGGTGACACTTCTTTGGCTATCGATAAGGCCACAAAAAATGCTAGAAAGAATCTTTTGAAAATAGCACTTACAAAAAATTTATCAATTCCATACGAGGTTTCCGTTAAGTATTCTAGTGCTCGCATTATGATTATGCCAGCAAAGGGCCGCGGTCTTATCGCTGGAAGCGCACTCCGAGATGTATTTGAGTTGGCTGGTATTCACGATATCGCCGGGAAGATTTTTTCGGGAAGCAAGAATAAACTTAATATTGCCCGTGCTGCTGTAAAGGCGCTGAGTCAATTCCCAGCATTAAGACAAATTGAACAAAAAATAGCTGTTGCGGGTGTACCTCAAATAGCCGTCACAAAATAATTTACCACTATGCAAATCAACAACTTACAAAGAGTTCATCCTAATAAGAAAAGTGTCCAAGTTGGACGCGGCGGTACTCGCGGTAAAACTTCCGGACGTGGAGGCAAGGGTCAAACAGCTCGCGCTGGTCATAAAATTCGTCCAGAAATTCGCGACATGATTAAGCGTATCCCGAAACTTCGCGGACGCGGCAAAAACAGTTTTCGTTCTTTCCAGATCAAGGCTTCTCCTGTTAATGTGGATATGCTTGAAAAGCACTTTTCAGCAGGGGATACTGTCAGTCCGGAAATTCTTGTTGAGAAAGGTTTAGTTCAAGGTAATACCGGAGGAAAATTTTTTGTAAAAATTCTCGCAACCGGTGAAATTACCAAGAAGCTTATAATTTCAAAATGTTCCGTATCCGCCACAGCAAAGGCAAAGATTGAAAAGGCCGGAGGGACCATTGAAGGTAAGTCAGAAGCTCTGAGTACGAAATAAAAAAGAATTCCAAATCCCGAAATGTTTAGAATTTTAAAAATTAGAAAATAGATATTGTTTCAGATTTCGATTTTAATTTTTGATTTTACCCGACATGCAAGATTTTCTCACTAAAACCAAATTAGTATTTCAAGATAAACTTCTAAGAAAGAAGGTGATTTTTATGCTCCTGCTTTTGGTGATATTCCGTTTGTTGGCCTCGATTCCGATTCCTGGAGTAGATGCTATAAGGTTGCACGCTCTACTTGCCAGTCAACAATTTCTTGGTCTTTTGGATGTTTTTTCCGGTGGAGGGTTGGGAAATCTTTCGATTGTTATGCTAGGAGTTGGTCCTTATATTACGGGTTCAATTATTATGCAGTTGGCCACCATGATGTCGCCAAAGTTAAAGGCTCTTTACCATGAAGAGGGTGAAGCTGGCAGACTTAGATTTGCACAATATTCTCGCATTATTACAATTCCTTTAGCGCTTCTTCAGTCATTTGGGTTTCTTTTGCTTTTGGAAAAGCAGGGGATTTTGGGAGATATTACTTTTTTCGGAAGAATCGTAAATATCACAGTTATTACTGGAGGTTCTGTGCTTTTGATGTGGCTAGGTGAACTTATGACAGAATTTGGTGTTGGTAATGGTTTATCAATGATCATTTTTGCCGGTATCGTTTCTCGTATTCCAACGGAGATTAGTCAATTTATATATAAATATATTTACCCATCTTTTGATCCAAGTGTTTTACCGACGACTATCGGCTTTATCATCGTGGCTTTTGTGGTGGTGTTTGGCGTGGTGTTGGTGACTGAAGCCGAGAGACCGATTCCCGTAACTTATGCCAAACGTGTCAGGGGTAATAAAGTGTACGGAGGGGTTTCAACGTACCTTCCACTTCGCGTAAATCAGGCTGGAGTTATTCCTATTATCTTTGCACTTTCAATCTTGCTTTTCCCGCAATTGATTTTCACCTTCCTGTCATCTAACGTGTCAATTTCTTTTGTTAAGGATTTCTCTTCCTTTATGCTCGGTCTTCTTGCAAATGGTTGGTTCCATTCAGTAAGCTATTTCCTTCTGGTATTTTTGTTTACATACTTTTACACCGCGGTTACTTTTGATCCTGATTCAATCGCTACAAATTTGCAGAAGAGCGGAGCTTTTATTCCGGGTGTCAGACCAGGGCAGGCAACTTCTAATTATATTTCAAAAGTTTTGACTCGTATCACGCTTGTCGGCGCGTTGTTTCTGGGATTTATTGCAGTATTGCCGTTTATTGTTCAAGGTTTCACTCAGGACCAATCTTTAGCTATCGGAGGTACTGCACTTCTTATCGTTGTTTCTGTGGTGCTTGATTTGGTTAAAAAGGTGGATGCTCAGCTTTCAATGAGGGAATACTAGAAGAGTTTAGGGTTTGGAATAGAGAACATCCAGAAAATAATTATTCCGGATGTTTTTTACTATTAGTAAAAGATAAGTATTTGTGCTATAAATTTGTCATGAAATCAAATGTCAACACTATTTTAATGATGGGGAAGACTGGTTCGGGCAAGGGCACACAGAGCGAACTTTTGTCGAAAAAGCTTGGATTCGAGGTTTTTTCCACAGGTGATGAATTTCGAAAACTTCGTGCCAGAAAAGATGCATTAGGTGAGCGGGTGCGCAGTGAATATGATCAGGGAATTCTTATGCCTCATTGGTATGCATCTTATCTTTTTGAGAATGCATTTTTAAATCTAGAACCTTCAAAGGGGTTGGTGTGCGAGGGGATTGGTAGGAAGGAGCCGGAGGCGAGACTTTTTGATGAGGTGGCCAAATGGCTTGAACGCGATTACATAGTTTTCGAATTGGTAGTAAGTGATGAAGAAGTTATAAAGCGTCAACTTTTGCGCGGACGAATGGATAGCAATGACGAAGCTAAAATAAAAGTTCGTTTGAATGAATATCGTACTTACACTGAACAGGCCATCAATTTCTTTAAAAGTATAAATAAGGTGATCGGTATCGATGGAATGAGCACTCCCGAAAAAATACACGAGGAAGTTTTGAAAAAACTTTCAGAACACAATGGCTAGTAACCAAAAAATTGTCATATCTCTTGGTGGGTCTCTGATTGTTCCAGACGTTGTGGATGTTAACTTTGTTTCCTGTTTAAAAGTTTTTTTAGAATCTAAAATAAAGGAAGGTAAAGAGTTTATTTTGGTTGCGGGAGGAGGTAGGACAGCGCGCCGTTACCAATCAGCAGGTAAGGAAATTGCCAATCTTTCATCAGACGAGTTAGATTGGGTGGGAATTTATTCCTTGCGTTTGAATGCCGAGTTTATCCGTATTATTTTCGGCTCTCTTGCGCATCCAGAAGTGGTAACTGATCCAAAGGATATTTCCAAGACTACTAAACCATTGGTAGTTGGCGGTGCACAAGCTCCTGGGCATAGTACGGATTATGTTGCGGTATTGTTTGCCAAAGAAGTTGGGGCTAAACAGGTTATAAATTTGTCCAATATTGATTTCGTTTATGACAAGGATCCTAAAAATAATCCCGATGCCAAAAAAATTGAAAAAATATCATGGAGTGATTTTAGAAAGATAATTCCGGAAAAATGGGAGCCGGGACTTAATGCCCCGTTTGATCCTATAGCTGCAAAATTAGCGCAAGAACTTGGGTTGGAAGTTGCTTTGATGAACGGTAAACCTATAGATAATTTAAAAAACTATATTGAAGGTACGCCGTTTAAAGGAACAGTGATAAAAGGATAAATCTCAAAATTCAAGCACTAAACCCAAAAAAATCACGAGTTATAAATTAGAAATTACAAACGATTGGCATTTGTTTGAGGTTCTGGTATTGTAACTTTAGTATCGTTTTTTAGGATTTTGGTTTTCAATTTTATGAATATTACTATCAAAACAGAATCGGAAATAAAAATTTTAAGGGAGGGGGGAAAGAGGCTGGCAAAAATTTTGCGCGAACTAGAAGCTGCGGTTCGCCCAGGGCGAACCGCAGCCGAACTCAATTCCTTAGCAGAAAAGCTTGTCGCTGCGGGAGGAGACAAATCTGCTTTTTTTAACTACAAACCTTATGGCGCACTGCGTCCTTATCCGGCGTCTCTTTGTGTTTCTGTAAATGACGAAGTTGTGCATGGCATTCCAAACGAAAGCGAAAAGGTTTTGAAGGAAGGTGACATCGTATCTTTAGATATGGGGCTTATTCATAATGGTTTATACACCGATATGGCAACCACTGTGGCTGTCGGAAAAGTTGATGAGATTGCGGTTAAACTTTTAAAAGTTACCATGGAAGCTCTTGATGTCGGTATTAAGGCTGCTCGAGGTGGGGGTAAGGTGGGGGATATTAGTTACGCTATAGAATCTTATATTAGACCTCACAGTTTTGGTATTGTTGAAGAGCTTGCTGGTCACGGCGTTGGATACAAGGTCCATGAAGATCCTTACGTTCCGAATTATGGCAAAAAGAATCAAGGCCCAGTTCTAAAGCCTGGTATGGTGATTGCTATAGAGCCTATGGTAAATGAGGGCACAAAAAACGTTATTTTGGACGCGGATGGTTATACCTACCGCACAGCAGATGCTAAACGTAGCGCCCATTTCGAGAAAACCATCCTCATAACCGAAGGAGGGGCTGAAGTTTTGACCAAGTTGTGATAACATTATGCACATGGAAAGTTCTGAAAAAGTTGATAATAATCCAAGTGTAAATGAAGTCAGTGATGCTTTTCGTGAGAAGAGGTTGGAAATTGTTGGTGAAAACCCTAACCTCCAGGTTCCCACATCAGCTGAAGGATTAAAATTGCCTAATAATTTGAGTGTAGATGAAGTCATTGATGCAAAAATTGCCGGTTTACCGGATATAAAACGTCTTGAAGAAGCACTTCAACTTAATCAAGGAGTTGGAACTTTAATGGAAAGCAAGATTGATAGGAATACTGATAATGCAGAGACTCTCGAGCTTACTGAGACAGAAACTATGCAGGAGTTAATTGTTAAGATTTCGAAGTTAAGTGAGGTTTCATTTGAATCTGGCAAGCACCCAGGTAAAGATGTTGCGGATACTCTTCAGAAGAATTTGGCTTATATTGATAATGACGACTTCGGCAAATTGAAGTCTGGCCAAAAGGCAATTTTAATACAAAGTTTTGTAAACAGCCTAAAGAAAATTGATGAGCGAATTGCTAATTTGAAAGCTGTAACAATATTTGAGGGGTATATCGAATACCTGATGTCCATCAAGGCTTCCGAAGAAACCGTACTTAAACCAGCCAATGAAGAGGAAAAAAATAAAACTGAAATTTCTCTGGAAAGGAGAAGGGGGTTGAATGTTGGGGATGAGGTGATGGTGCTTGAGAATGGAGGTTTACCTGTTTGGAAAAGTCCTAAGAAAATTATTGCGTTTTGGGAAGACGGTGATGGCAAAGTAGCCGCGAGATTTGAGGATGACCCAATTTATCCTGTTGATCCTGGCATGAGGGAAAATCATTCGGTTTATGTTGAGTATCTAACAAAAGTTGATTCTAAATCAACTCCTGCTCCTGATGCGCCTCCTCGTCCTGAAGCTTCTAAAGTAGCTACCGAGCAGCCGATTCAGATAATAAGTTCACCAAGTGTTGAAATTGTCCAAGCTGTCCTAGAAGACCCGGCAGGTTTTGATATTGGAAAGGCGATGGATGTGCCAGGATTTGATTCGTTTATCATCGAGTCGGAAAAGTTTGGCAAAAATGTAGATATGGAGGACAAAGAAGCAGTCCGTAAATTGTTTGAGGTATTTGCGACCAAAGACGCTGTGGCGAATAGCGTACACGCTTTGTATGCGGAAGCCATTACGAAGGATATAGGCCTTTCTCTTGATGGGGAAGGGAAGAAGGCTGTACGCGAGCATATAGAACGACAAGCACATAATAATCCAGAAGCACTACGGGTTCTCGGCGAGAAGTTAAAAACCAACAAGGAACTTTCAGACTCGGTTGCTTTATTGGAAAGCCAAGTAGCGGCTCTTAAGGCTTGTCTAACTCAAGAGGCACATGACCAGGCAGTTCAATGTCTTAGAGCAAGGCAAAGAAATTTTCAGGTTGCTTTGGATACAAATGATTTTTGGACTGGGGCTGGGTGGACGCACTCCGTCGCGGCTCTTTTCGGTTCTGAGGCAAGCGCGGAAAAGGCAAGAATTCGTTCAGAAGTTAGAGAAACAATGGCACGTTCGAGTGGGTTGGAGCTTATCAGCACCTTTGGTCAGGGTCTTTCGTCTAAGGAACTTAGGACTGGATTGAATCTGATTGAGATCCAGATTGCTGAAGAAATTAAAAATTTTGAAAACACTAATCTGAAGATGGCGGAATTTGAGGCAAGAAGAGTGGAAGTTTGTAGAAAATTAGATGCTGGGAAAATTGAACTTTTTGCAGACAGTGAATTGAAAGCAAAACTCGTCGGTTTGGCTCGTGCAAAGGTTAGAGAAAAGATTACTGTTGCTGTGAAAAGTGGTTCAGAGAATACTGAAAAAATTGATGAGGCACACACTCTTTTTGAGCGGGCTGTTCAGGCAAGTTTAGATAAAGGTGTAGATTATCTTGATGAGCCTGGGACGGTTGATTTAGGTGTTTTAAAACAATGGTTGGATACGGCTCTGGATAGTGGGATAGAACGAGATGTAGAAAAGGCCATTAGCCACTCAATGGCGCTATCTTCAGGACGATTTGGCACCCTACAGAAGGCCTTAGATAAGCTGACTGCCAAGGAGAAATTGGGTTCAAAATCGCGAGAGGA
The DNA here is from genome assembly GCA_009695005.1 of Candidatus Tayloriibacteriota bacterium. Lineage (GTDB taxonomy): Bacteria > Patescibacteriota > Minisyncoccia > Phycocordibacterales > SIBU01 > SIBU01. The sequence goes on along the minus strand of SIBU01000005.1, from coordinate 22,924 downwards.
GGTTAGGGGTTTAATAGTCATGAAACTCGAGAAAGAGTTAGGGGTTATTAGCAAAGTAAAATTTGATATATTAACTATTAGTGGTAAAAAACAAGCTCAAGAATCCCGTCAGAAGGCGATTCATTTGGAGGCTCTTGTCGGGGAGCAGAAAAGGGCGATTGTTCAAGAGAAATAATATGAAGAGAAATAATCACATAAAGACGATAAGTCCTGTTGGTAAAAAAGAGTCAAAAAATAAAGTTGAGGGCGATGTGGCTGATTGGAATAATATTGATGACTTGATTGCTGATATCAGGCAAACTCCGCTTTCAAAATCTGAAGTTGGGGCGGTCCATGTTGCGATAGCGGAAGCTTATCTTGATGTCACGAATAATATTTTGGCTCACTACAAACAGTCTCTTGAGGAAACGGTGCGGGAGTGGAAAAAACTTGATGAGATGCGTAAAAATTTTGATGAGAAGTATAATTTAGCTAAGGTAAGGTTGTCACTATCCTCGAAATAATTTTCTTTTTTTGTGCGACGAGAGGAGGGTTCTTTTAATCGTAAATGACTACTTATGCCGCAAAGCAGACGCTAAACTAACGCTCATTTCAAGAAAACCATCCTCATAACCGAAGGAGGGGCTGAAGTTTTGACCAAATAGTGATATTCTAATGCTATATTCATAATCATATTAGTAATATGAAAAATTCATCGGAAGTCTCACCTTTTGATTCAGGTGCTCGAGAAGTGATTGAGGAAGTGAAAATCCCATTAGAGGTTTTACCGTTAAATCAAATAAAGGAGGTTGAGGCGGAGTCTGAGTCAGGTTTAGTCGGCCAGTCAGAGGTTGATGATCTTTTGCTTGGAAATGTTCGTAAAAATTTGAAGGAAAAAGGTTTTGTACCTCTTTATCCACCAGAGAAAGAATTTATACCACTGCAGAATGATTTGCAAAGTGGATCTTTCGAAAGTAAAAGGATAAATAAAACTCTTCTAACAAGATTTAGAAGGTGGGCAGTTTTAGGACTTGCAACTCTGGGTTTGATTGGAGGTGAGGAGCTTCATGCGGAAGATGTTAAGGCGCACTCAAAAAATAGTTCAGGAGGTGTACCTATTTATAAGGTTGGTGATAAAGTGCCATCAGGGACTCAAGTGAATAAAGTTCCGATTTTTCAAGCCGAGGCTCAGCCTGCTAGTACAAATAAGTTTGTGTATGGTGAAGAAGCTGGTGTGTGGAAACCAACAACTGAAAAAGATTTTGAAAATGCCGCAAAGGCTAGAAAATGGCTTGAGGAACGAGCCCAAGCAGAATCTCAAGCATTGAAAACACCGGGTTATTCTGTCCAAGCTGCTACTAATTTTAATCAAAGCACCGTTCCTCAGGTGGAGGTAGCAAATCAGCAACCAGGCATAAGGGTAATACCTGCTGTAACTCAAACTATTGGATACAGCAGTCAGGTTGTTGGTGGTTTTGATTCTGCCCCTGTCGTACATAAAGTAAAAATTTTTCCAGGTCCTCAACTATCTCAGACTATTACGTTTGGAATCGGAGGAGTCTCCAAAGGGCCGGGCGGATCAAGGGACAATCACAATGGGCCAAGACCAGAATCAAAAGGGAGGCGTCCAGGCAAGTAATGTATTTCAAATTTATTTATAAATTAACCCTGTTACCCAAAGCGGTAATAGGGTATAATTTTTATTATGGAGCAACAATTTAGCCGAGAGAAAAAAAGTTTTTCGTCACCCGAAGAAGAGCTGAATTTTTTGCGTCAAGAAGTTTCCCGTCATCAGGCGGAAGCGATTTCCAGAGGTAACGAAATCAGTCAGGACAAGGCAGTAAAAGAAGTTATTAAGGAGTATTCTGCAATACCTGCCAAGGAGGTAATTTCTCCAAGTCTTGAAATGGGACATTTTCATCAGGACGCTATTGTTTTGGACCTGTCTCCGGAAACGCATGATAAAAAAATCGAGGAGCTGATTGGCATCCTCGAGCAAAAGGGGATAAAAAATACCTTAAGTATCATTCAAAAAATCAATGATTTCCATCTTGAGGACGATTTTCATCGTTTTTTGGTTCAGTACATAAAGGCGGGTTTTGCCGTTAAAGGACTAAATGAAAAAAACCTGCTCGGCAAAGCTCTAAATAGCACTCTTTATGAGATTACTCTGCCCGAAATTAACAAAGAGGAAGGTGAGAAGGAGCTTAAAAAACTTATTTCTGGTATGGAACAGTTTTATGCAGGCATGCTCAGTATTTCCCACGAGTCCGACACAAGCGAGCAATCTTTTTCAATTGAGATTGCCAACAGTAACGGTAGCGAGGAGTTTATTTTTTACGCTTCTGTTCCGAATTCCAAACGGCCACTGTTTGAAAAACAAATACTGTCGATTTTTCATAATGCAAAAATCCGCGAGGCAAAAAACGATTACAATGTTTTTAATGAGACTGGCGTGTCTGTCGGTTCTCTTGCCGAATCGTCGCGTAACTGTATTTTTCCGATTAAGGTTTACGATGAGTTTGAAATCGACCCGTTAAATGTTTTACTTAACAGTTTTTCTAAAATAAAAAAAAATGGACAAGGTGCAGCGGTCCAGTTTGTTTTCAGGACTGCGCCGGAAAAGTATCATGAAAAATACCAGGAAGCTTTAAAGAAGTTGCAGAAGGGTGTATCAGTCAGGAGGGCAACTGATATTCGAATGACTTTTTTTGGAGAATTCGCAAAGGGTTTTAAAGACGCCTTGTCTGGGCGTCATTCCGATACTAAAAAGAAAAAAGATGATCCTGAGCCTTCAAAAACAGATGATGTGGCGATTGAGCAAGTGAAAAATAAAGTGAGTAGCCCGATGCTTTTGGTGTCAATTAGGGTGATTGCGTCGGCAGAAGACAAATCTTCTGCTCTGGCCATTTTGGGTGATCTGGAGGCGGCTTTTAACCAATTTGAGAATACCCATGGCAATAAATTGAAATTCGAGAGATTTTTTGGGGGTAGAAAATTTAAGCGTTTGCTTCACGATTACTCTTTTAGAATTTTTGAAGAAGATGAAGCTATACCTTTGAATATAAAAGAAGTAACCACCATGATGCATTTTCCATCTAGTCGTATTCAATCTTCCCCACAACTTAAAAGTGCCAAGGCCGGAAGCGCAGCCGCGCCGATTGATTTACCTCAGCAAGGTGTTCTTCTTGGCGTAAATCGTAATCGCACAACCGAGACAAAGGTGTTTATGAATAAAGAAGATCGTCTTCGACACTTTTATGTCATTGGTCAGACCGGAACCGGTAAGACTACACTTCTTAAAAATATGATTGTTCAGGATATTCAAAACGGTGAAGGTGTGTGCATGATTGATCCGCACGGAGCCGACATTCAAGATATCTTGGCCTCCATCCCTCCTGAAAGATATGAGGATTTGATTTATTTTGATCCATCTTATACCGCGCGCCCTATGGCGCTCAATATGCTCGAATACGACGTCCGATTCCCAGAGCAGAAGACGTTTGTGGTAAATGAGTTACTTTCGATTTTCAATAAGTTGTTTGATATGAAAACCGCAGGTGGTCCGATGTTTGAGCAGTATTTTAGAAATGCGGTTCTTTTGACTATCGAAGATCCTACTACGGGAAATACACTTTTAGATGTTTCAAGAGTGCTAGCCAACAAAACATTTCGAGAAATGAAACTTTCGAAATGTAAAAACCCTATTGTTGTTCAGTTTTGGCGTGAGGTGGCGGATAAGGCAGGTGGGGAAGCGTCGCTTGCAAATATTGTGCCGTACATCGTTTCAAAGTTCGATAACTTTTTGGCAAACGATATCATGCGGCCCATTATTGCTCAGGAGCAATCCAGTTTCAATTTTCGCGAGATTATGGACAGTAAGAAAATTCTCCTGGTCAATTTGGCTAAGGGAAGGCTTGGTGATATAAACGCAAACTTGATTGGGCTTATTCTTGTCGGTAAAATTTTGATGGCCGCTCTTTCTCGTGTTGATTCCTATGGTAAGGACTTACCGGCATTTTATCTCTATATCGATGAGTTCCAGAACATTACCACCGACTCAATCTCAACGATTCTTTCGGAGGCACGCAAGTACAAACTTTCTCTTCATGTTGCTCACCAATTTATTAAGCAACTTGAAGAAAAGATTCGCGATGCTGTGTTCGGTAACGTTGGTTCTCTTGCGGTGTTCCGAGTCGGTTCAGAGGATGCAGAATTTTTGGCGAAGCAGCTTGAGCCGGTGTTTACCGAGCATGACATTGTCAATTTGGACAACCGCAACGCCTATCTCAAACTTTTGGTCAACGGTAGTCCTGTGAAGCCTTTCAATATTGAAACTATGGCACCACCACCAGGTAACAAGGACATCATTGCGAACTTGAAAGAACTTTCATATCTTAAATTTGGCCGAGATCGAAGTGAGGTGGAGGGGGAGATAATGAAGAAGTATCAGAAATAACTTAATAAAAAAAATGCTTGAGAATCCAGAGTTTAAAGTGTCGAATGGTGGTATGCTGGCCGAAAAATCGGCTGAGAGTTTTAAAGAAAAGCTCCAAAAAGCCACTATGCTCGGGGCCGTAGTATTTACCGCTTTGGCGGGGGAGGCATGCTCGAAGGACAATAGGAATGATGCGGAGCAAGTAGGCGGTCCGGATAAGCAAATTGAGGCGCAAAAAGGCTACATGTCTGTAGATCGCGCTCTACTTGCAGAGTATCGTCATAATATTCATACAGGAAATTTTCCGGCGGAAGGTCAGGATAAACGTATTGTAGCGAGGGCGTTAGAAATTATAATTTTGAAAGGTGGGTCGGTAAACAAAGGAAGCACGATTGAAACAAAAGCGTACCGTACCGTTCCAGTTGAGATAAAAGTTGACGGGCAGTTTATCCCGGTTGGCCCGGACGACTATACGGCAGAAGAATTGCGGCTTGTGCGCATGGTTGTGGGAACTCCAGAGTCAAGGGAAAGTGTTGTAGGGCGAACTTCTGATCAGAAAGATGGTGAAAAAATTAGTCCAATGGCGGAGAAGATTTTTAAAGACAAGGTGGAAAGATCTAGCTCTGGAAGCAGGAAGAAGATATACATCCCTCCGGATTTTAAGGATTTCTAGTTGATGAGGCACGGCGAGGTTTTTTTGACTTGCTTTGATATTTGGTAAAGAAAACTAGGAAGTGAGGTTTATGCTATCGCTTGCATAAAAAGTCACATTGTGTACAATATGTACAAATGAAGATAGTAACCACTACAAATGCTCGAAAGAACATAAGTGCCATTATAGACCGAGTAAAATACCACGGCGAAGTGTTCGGCATCGGTCGTCGCGATTCGATTGATGCGGTTGTGCTTAAATTTCCGGAAATGTATAACAGCGCGGTGAATGATATCACCAATATCAATGCGTACTCAAAAAGCTTCGATTTTTTGAAAGGTGAACCCGATTTATATTCGTTGTCTGATCTAAAGAAAAAATATGCGTAAGGGAGTAATTGTACTTGTTCCTTTTCCGTTTACCGATTTGTCCGGCCAAAAAGTAAGACCTGCATTGATACTTTTTAGTTCCCTGAAAGGTGAAAATTGTGTCGTCGCGTTTATCACCTCAACACAGAGAGAGAAGTCATATGAATTTGATGTGCCGGTCGTCTTTTCAAAACAGAACGGACTTGTTGTCGATTCGATAATTAAGCTTGACCACCTTGCAACCTTGCAAAAGAAAATCATACTTGGTGAGCTCGGCATGGTAGAGGCAGTTTTTATTAAGGATGTCGATAAAAAATTGAAAATATTATTAGGGTTATAGAAATTGCTTTTTTCTTTCAAAAGCTATAAGCTGTGGGCTATTAACTTAATTACATTAGTATGAAACATTTAAAAAATGAACGAACTCTTGTTGTTATCAAGCCAGACGGAATACAGCGAACCCTTGTCGGTGAAATTGTAAAGCGTTATGAACGCGTAGGGCTTAAGCTTGTGGCACTTAAAATGCTTGTTCCAACAGATAAACATGTTGAAATACACTACACTCTCGATCCGAGCTGGCTCAGGAATGTTGGCGAGAAAAGCATTGAAGCGTATTTGAAAAAAGGTTTGAAAGCACCATCAAATGATCCAGTTAAATTGGGTAAGGTGGTTTTGGAAAGTCTCCGAAAATTCATGACAAGTGGACCTGTAATAGCTATGGTTTGGGAGGGAGCTCATGCCGTTGCAATTTCTAGAAAAATCACCGGGGGCACGGAACCACTGACCTCAGGCGTTGGAACTATTCGAGGAGATTTTGTGCTCGACTCATATCAAATGGCGGATACGGATAAACGAGCGGTGCGCAACCTTATCCATGCTTCAGGTTCTTCTGCAGAGGCAGAAATGGAAATTACTCATTGGTTCAAGAAAGAGGAAATTATCGATTATACTTTGGTTCAAGAAAGAATTCTCTACGATGTAAACTTGGGTGGTTTATTGAAGTAATTTTTTACTAAATGGAGTAAAGTAATAGCAAGGTTACGTAATTGAAAATATTTCAAAGTCAAAGTCAAAGTTAATACTTTTCAGCCTTTAAGTTCATGTTCAAAAGTTATCCCTCGTTTTCCCCAGGTTGTTAGAAGCTTGCTAACAGGTTTTTAAACCTTCTAAACTTTACAAATCGGCTTGCAGATGTATTGTTTGTATAAGGTTCACTCGCGGTTGTCCATCTTAAATTAAATAAATTTAAAAGGAACACCGTTATTGTTGTAATCTCTGGATTACACTTACAGTTCCACCTATATTAAATGTATGGCACAACTCGCTACTGCGACCGATAAGTAAAAACGCTATTTTATGAGGATGGCGTTTTTACTTGTAGTTTACTAATCGTTTCGGAGGCGTAGTTGTGCATCAAAGCATTTTTGTGTCGGAGTATGTTGTGCATATTGCGGAACTAAAACCTCGGCGTACAATTGATTGTAGGGTTACTTTTGATATTTACTCTATAACATTTAAACAGGGAGACTTACATTGTTACGTCACGATGAGCGCTTCTCGATGTCCCGATATTTTAACATTTCGAGACAGCGAGAAGCGTTCTGACAGATGTAATTGCGGTCACCCACCTAAGTATTACTTAGGGAAATATCTTGGTAGCCCTAAGCAAAATACCGATCCTTCCTTGGACGGTTTTTTGCTTTAAGATTTCTTTTCCATTCTAATTTGTTTCCAGAATCAGTGCGGATTTTGTATCGAATTAATCTTTTATCTAGTATACTTTAAGTTATGATTCGTCAATTCATACTTCGATGTACCTTTCTCTCGGCTGTTTTTATTGCCGTTTTTCATTTTTCTGCTATGACTCTTTTTTTGTATTCATATTATTGGTGGTTTGATATACCCCTGCATTTTGTTGGTGGCTTTTGCTTGGCGTCGCTGACTCTGTGGTCATTTTATCCGTTGATTTTGATTGGAAAAAGGGTGCCGAGAAGAACTACTGTTCTTTTTATGGCAGTCGCAGGATCTTTTGTTTTTGGGGTTGCTTGGGAAATATTCGAGTATTTTTCTGGAATTACATTCAACACTATCGGAAGTTATCCTTTAGATACTGTTAAAGATTTGATAGTGGATATGCTGGGCGGATATTTAGCTCATGTTTTGGTTGCTATTAAAAATAAAAGATTAACTATGTAAATATTATGTCTAATTCTACTGCACTTACTTTTTGCGGAGGGGTGGGAAGTGTTACTGGGGCAAATTTTCTGCTTGAAACTTCAGGTAAAAAAATTCTTATAGACTGTGGTATGGTCCAAGGTTCTCGTTTTGCTGATGAAGAAAATCGCAGATCTTTTCTTTATGATCCTTCTACAATTGATTTTCTTTTGGTTACTCATGCTCACATTGATCATATTGGCCGAATTCCGCGTCTTGTGGCCGGTGGTTTTAAGGGGAAAATCCATAGCACTCCTGAAACTCACGCACTGGTTAGTATTATGCTTGAGGATGCTCTTAAGTTGATTGAAGATGAATGTCGTCAGAACGGTACTCTCCCTTTATATGAACGGAGGGATGTGTCAGCAACTTTAGCTCTTTGGAGCGACATTCCTTATCATGAAAATCGACAGTTGGTAGAAGGAGTCAGTGTTTATTTGAAGGATGCGGGACATGTTCTCGGTTCGGCCATGTATGAAATATCATTCTTAGATTCTGACTTTGAAACGCGAAAAATTGTTTTTACAGGTGATTTGGGTAATTCACCGACTCCGCTTTTGAAAGATACTGAAACTATCACGGATGCTGATTATTTGGTTATGGAAAGTGTATACGGTGATAGAAATCATGAGGATAGGGATTCACGACGAAAGCATTTGAAAGATGTTATCGTTGAAACCGCAAATCGTAAAGGCACTTTGGTTATCCCGACATTTTCATTGGAGAAAACTCAAACGCTTTTGTACGAATTCCATGAATTGGAAGAGCAACATGCTATTCCAAGCTTGCCCGTGTTTTTGGACTCACCTCTGGCTATAGAAATTACAAAAGTTTATCAAAGTATGAAAAAAGATTTTAATTCCGCCGCTCTTTCCGAAGGTCCAAACATTTTCAAATTTCCAAGACTGAAACATGTTGTTCATTCGGAAGAATCAAAAGCGATATTGCACGTTCCTCCGCCAAAGATTGTAATTGCAGGTTCTGGGATGTCCAACGGCGGGCGAGTGTTGCACCATGAAATAAACTACCTTCCTGGAGCTCAAAACACGTTGCTTCTCGTTGGTTATCAAGCGGCTGGCACTTTGGGACGTCAGTTGCAGGATGGTGTTAAGGAGGTTCATATAAACGGCCAAAAAGTCTCTGTTCGTGCTCATATTGAAACGATTTCCGGTTACTCATCCCATAAAGATTCCGATCATCTTGTGGAGTTTGTGGAAACGGCTGCTAAGAGCAATCCAAAAATAAAAGTTTTTGCCGTTATGGGCGAGCCAAAATCAGCTCTATTTTTGGTTCAACGTTTACGCGAATATCTTGGTGTAGAGGCAAGGCATCCGGAATTGGGGGAGAGAGTGGAACTTATTTAAAATGAAAATAAAAGGTAGTTACGTATCTTCAAGTGGTGTGATGTGGGATTTGGAATACCAAGAGCTAGACAATTTAGAGTCAATTCGTTATTTGCCTGTTAAAGCGGTGGGAGCAATATGTTTGTTAATGTTCGTAAGACATCAAAAAAGCCCCTATCTCGGGGCCTTTTCTTGAATCATGAATCTATCATTTAAATCTATCTATGCTACCTGAGCTAGGATTTTCTTAAATGTTTCGGGAGAATGTTCTGCAAATTCGGCGAGAATTTTGCGGTCGATGGCGATGTTTTTCTTTTTCATTGCACCCATGAACTTGCTGTACGAAATGGTGTCACCGAGGGCGGCATTGATTTTGACGGTCCACAATTTGCGGAAGTCATTTTTCTTATCTCGTCTGTGTGCGAAAGAATAAGAACCAGCGTGAAAGATAGCTTCTTGAGCCATCTTCTCTTTGGTGGAGCGACCGAAACGGTAGCCTTTCACCTTTCGCAACATATTCTTGCGAGACTTTAATGCGTTTACTGCTTTTTTGACTCGGGTCATGGGATTGGGGTTTAAGGTACGGGGAGGAGGGTTTAGTTTTCCAAAATTTTCGGAATCATACTAGACTCTTACTTCTGTACTCTTTTATTCTTAATAATTATGGTAAAAATCTTGCTATCGCTCCTTTGGTCATGTGGATTGGTACCGAACGGTTCCTGTTTTGCTGTCCACGTCCTGACTCCTTGGCGTTAAAATGGTTTTGTCCGGCTTTGCGAGCGGTAATTTTACCGTTCTTGCTAACTTTAAGTCGTTTTGAAAATGATTTGTTTGTTTTCATAAATTTAAGCTTTCTCAATCATAAGTGATACTCCTTTTGGACCTTTTTTTGCGGTGTCACTAATTTTATATTGTTCGGTAATAAGTTTTAAAACCCTCTCGATTCTTTCCTGGAAAAATTTCATTTCCATGTATTTTGCTCTACCTGTAAGAAAAAGGTTGACGCGTACTCGATGACCGTCCTTAAGCCACTCTGAAGCCTGTTTGGCCTTGAGGGCGAGGTCATGTTCGCCAGTGCCCACTTTCACTTGAATACTCTTTACTTCAGTGACGTGCGATTTGGCTTTTGCAGCCTTTTGCTTTTTGTTTTCGGCGTACTGATACTTGCCAAAATCCATTATTTTGGCTACCGGAGGCTTGGCATTGGGTGATATTTCTATCAAATCAAGGCCCAGCTCCTGGGCTTTTTTCAAAGCTTCTTGAAGGTTTATAACTCCATAGTTTTGGCCCTCATCACCAATAACTCTAAGTTCCGCTGAGCGGATTTGGTGATTTATTCGTATTCTAGGTTCGTATGCCACTTTTATACTTGGTACCGCTTCGTGAAGCTATATTTAAGCATATTGTCAATTTTTAATCAACTCGGTAGCTGGATTCAGATTCTGTAACAGTTTTATGATTATTTCCTTTAAATAACGGCCAAAAGATAGGGGAATACCTATGATTTTTTCGTCACTTTTGCTAGACTAGACTGCATGTCTCATTCTCAAATAAATAAAAAAATCTGTCCCGACTGCGGGCCGGCCACAGTGAATCATGTTGTATCTAAAACCACTTTAATAATCGGTTTCATGATTAGAGTGATGACCAGACCTTTGGCTAAACTGGAAGATGCCGTAGTTTCAGTTTTTATGCCTCACTTTGAGGCGTTTTTGCCATATTTTTTTAAGGGTTTATCTTTATTGCGATTGGGTAGAATTACAGAAAAGTTGGAGGATGATAATATCGACCGAACCAAGTTTATTTGGAAAGCGGCAACTACTCGGGGAATTGTGATGAAACAATTTAGAATTTTTAACCGTCCAACCATCATTTTTATGGCGGAGTTTGGTGGGCAAAAAATTATTTTCGAAGGATTGCCCAGACCAAAGGGGGCAAGTCGGGAGTCCTTGGAGTGGATGGATAACAAAGGGATTATGAAGAAGAAATTCCAGAAAGGTGGAATTCCTGTGGCAAAAGGTGGAACGGCAATGACAATTCTTGGGGCAAAAAAATTGTTTTATTTTTTGAACCATCCCGTGATTACAAAACCTAACTTGGGATCAAGAAGTCGTCACACCACAACACATCTCTCTGACGAAGTTAGTTTCCTTAAGGCTTTTCTTAAGGCGCGACAACTTAGCCCATGGGTAGTGATTGAGGAAGAGCTCCAAGGATTTGTTTTTAGAATCACTTTGATTGGTGGAAAACTGGCGGGAGCGCTTCGCCGAGAGCCACCATTTGTGATGGGTAACGGTATTTCGACTGTTCGCGAACTTGTTACAAAGGAAAATGAAAATCCTAAAAGACATAATGGAGTTTTTCATGAAATTCCGATGGATGCGGAAGCTGTAGAAGAATTGAAAAGGCAGGGTTTAAAATGGGAGAGTGTGCCGGAGAAGAACATGTTTGTAACTCTTAATCAGAAAGTTGGAAGAGGGCAGGGTGGTTCGAACACTGAAATGCTTCCACATGTACATCCGGAAAATGTGAAGTTGTTTGAAAAGCTTGTGAAGGTATTAGGGGATCCTTTGGTAGGTGTTGATTTTATAATGCAGGATATTGAAAAACCTTGGACTGAGCAAAAACTTTGTGGGGCTATAGAGTGTAACAGCTTGCCTTTTCTTGATCTCCATCACATGCCTTTGTATGGCGAGCCAATCGACCCCTCCGGAAAACTTTGGGATGTTGTATTTCCCGCTTCACGGCTCAATACGAATTACTAATGATTGCGAATATGCAAAGCAGAGTCTTTTGTGTATTTCGCCATTTGCGTATTTGTAGAGATTAGCAATTTGTATTATTTAAGATTTGGGCATCTTAATTTAAGAGCCTCGACGTCGGTTTTTGTTATTGCTTGCACTTGACCTTGGTTTAGTTTGTACATTATTGATTTGGGATCATCGTTGTGATCCAGACCTAGTGCGTGACCGAATTCGTGGGTCAATACTCCCGAAAGTTTATCTTTGTCGTCAAATTGATATACGAAAATTCTTTTTCCCGCTTGGTCGGATTCGTAAACTCCGGCTTCAAAAACATTTCTCACGGTTTCTCCTCCGCTGTTGTACTCTGAAACTTTAATGTTCAATTCCTTCGCCGTTTGATTGATGATTGCGCCCAATTTGTTTATGTCCAAGATTTCATTATTAAGCTTAGCCTGTTCTTGTTCGAGCTGTTTAGATAAAGATTGTAGAGAAGCTTGTTCTTGTTGTAGACGTGAATATTCTGTTTCAGGCGCTCCGTCTTTTTTATTCCAACTCCCCACGGCTTTTTCCAGGGCAAATCTTCTGCTTTGGAATTGAGCAATTTTTTCGCCAAATGATGTTTTTTTGACAATATATGCGGATTTCATATTGTCGTAGGCTTGTTGCAGGCGTGTAAAAGATTCTTTACTTTGGTCTATCGTAAGACCAAGCTTAGCCAGCATCGTTGTTTCCTTTTGTCTTTCGTCGTAAATCAATCCGATTTTTAGAGGACCAGTCGGAGTTTCCTCGAAAAGTTTTGTGCCGACGGACTTTTCCCAAAGAAGAGAAGCTTTTTCAACGGCCGTTTCAAGTTCGCCTTTCGTCACGTTAAATCCCGAATCGATCCTTCCCGCGCTCCAAAGAATGGGGAAACGGCAGGCGCTATCGATACCGAGCAATTTTCCTAGTTCACTTTCTGATACAGTACGTTTCAGAGTATCATATGCTTTTTCACCTTCCAGACCATTTCTTTTTACGATAAAAACTATGCTTGAAATAATTACGAGCAGTAGAATGACAAAAATGCCAGCCCCGCCTTTCTGGTACGTATTGTTGAATGGAATATATTTTTTCACATTTGCATTGTACCAATCAATAAAAAAACCGCCAATTATCTGTGTTGACGGTTCGATTGCTTGTTTTTTATGGAACGGAAACGCTCGATTTCTTTCAGAATTTCTTCGCGTTTCGGAGTGAGTGGTTTGGAAACCGCACCTAGTTTTTCCAGAATTTTAATCAGGATGTAACTTGGGTCGAATTCCCACCACCGGAAACCGTGTCTCGCGGAGTAACGCCACATATGATGGTAACAGTGTCCGCCTTCGCCCAGACCAAAGACTCTGCAAAACCAGTTATCTGTGCTCTGGTCTCCCGTGCCGTATTCACGTCTCCCCCATATGTGACAGACTGAATTTATGCTCCACGTGATGTGGTGGACAAGAAAGATGCGTACCAGTCCGCCCCAGAGAAATCCCAAAAAGGCCCCCTTCCATGACCACTCAAGAAGTCCTCCCAGAAGTGTCGGCAGAGCCAAGCTAAGCAGAGCCCACAGGGGAAAATATTTGTTCACAAATACCATGAGAGGGTCGGAGATGAGGTGTGGGATGTACTTGCGTTTGAGTACTTCGTTTGGCGGTAACGTGTGGAATATCCATCCAACATGAGCATGGAGGAAGTCGTTGAGCTTCCCCCGAAATCCCTTGCTGTTTCGGTGAGGGGAGTGCTGGTCCTTATCCGTGTCGCTGTAATCATGATGCCAGCCGTGCCATGTAGTCCAGTCAAAGACCGAACCTTCCAGAGCCATGCTACCGGCAATACCCAATGCAATACGAAGCCACGATTTGGCTTGAAAAGATCGGTGAGTGAAAAGGCGGTGATATCCAACCGTGATGCCAAAACCGGTGACGAAATAAAAGAGGCCGGTAAGCAGGAGGCAGGTGATATTAACACCCCAACCCCAACACTGAATAATCGCTATGAGAACTCCTGTTGGCGGTATAAAAACCGCCGCGAAGGTGAAGAATTTATTCAAGAATGAAAGTGTTTCTACTTGCTCGGATTCTTCGTTCCGGAAAGCACCAAAAGGAAGATTTTTCATATTTGTGTAAGCGAGAGTTTGACGATGAACTAACCGATTTTAATTGTAGCACGAGATGAGTGTGCTTTTTTAAATAAAAAACGCACAAAAGTAAGCGTTTCCGGTGGAAATGGATTTAGGTTTCCATTTCGAATAATAATTAGGTTTTCCGCTTTATCGTCTATGAGACATGGTATCTAGGCTTGGTTAGGAACCAACAGTAGTGGCGGTTTTTTGATCTTGACGCAGAGCACTTCGCGAACAATCTTTTTGTAGTCTGGGGTGCTGATCCATTCGAATGTCAATCTGGTTTTCCCAAAACAAAACCGCCCCGACTTGCGTCGGGGCGGTTTTGGTAGATTATGCTCGCTTCACATTGACAGCGTTAAGGCCCTTTGGGGACTCTTCAGTGTCAAATGAAACGGCGTCACCTTCGTGAAGTTCATTGAATGAAACTCCAACTAGAGCATTGCTGTGAAAGAACAAATCTTTCGCCAACCCTTCTCCGGTGATAAATCCGAAGCCCTTATCTGTGAGCTTCTTGATGGTACCAGTCATTTTAGTTTATGGTTTAGATGATTAAGACAAAAATAAGTTGAGATCGACTCTATATAACAACACTCTTTGTGTACAGATAGCCTATCATATATTGAATTTTTTGTCAACATACAAAATTAAAAGCAGACGGTTGTGTCTGTTTCACTTACTTTAAAATAAGAGGTATCCGACGGACTACTTCTTTCTTGAAGCCAACATTGCGTACTTGGTAGACAGTCGTTTCTTGGTCTTTCTTGAGCGCGATGTCTTATTTTTTACATCTTGTGATAATCTTTTTGCCATAAATGCTACTATACACTATTTTATATTTATTGAACATATGATTTTCTAAATTTTCTTGGTTGTCCCTAGAAGTTTATATCAATATTGATATACTTCATTTTGTGAAAAGGAAAAATAAAGTTTATTTAATTTCGGTATTCGGGGCTGTCGTGACGTCGGCAGTTTTATTTTTTTCGTTCGCTAACAATTATAAGTTGGTGTCTTGGCATCTGAAAAACCAGATTGCCAGTATTCAGAACGTGATGTTGCCGGAGAAGGATGAATTGGGGAATGTTTTGTATAAAGGTGCAATCAGCCACATTTTTTTTCATAGTTTAATTGTTTATCCTAAGTTGGCTTTTGATGGGGGTCCGAACAATCAAGTATATAAAGATTATATGATTACTAGGGATGATTTTCAGAAAATTCTTCCAGAGCTCTATAAAAATAATTATATATTGATAGATATAAAATCTCTGTACGATGTCGGTAATGATGGGAGTGTAGAAAGAAAGGTTTTGTATTTGCCTGTCAATAAGAAACCTTTGGTCATTTCACTTGACGATCAATCCTATTATTCTTCTATGAAAGGTCACGGTTTTGCTGACAAATTAGTGTTGGATAAAAACGGTAATGTTTCTACACAAATTATTACTCCGGAGGGTATTACTCAAGTAACTAGAGATGGCGATGTCGTGCCAATTCTCGATGATTTCGTGTCGGCTCATCCGAATTTTTCTTTTAAAGGTGCAAAAGGAGTAATTGCCGTTACTGGTTTTGAGGGTATCCTTGGGTATCGGACGGACTATGATGACATTTCCAAATATCCTCTTGACTTGGCTTTTGCAAAGGTTGTGATTAATAAACTAAAGGCTACCGGTTGGCGTTTTGCCAGTCATAGTTATACGCACAGCAAAGCATTTTCGACTGATTCGATTACTTTAGAAAATTTGAAAAATGATACCGAACAGTGGGATAGGGAAGTTAAATCTTTGGTTGGAGATACGGATATCTTTGTCGGACCATTTGGGGATATATTCAAATCGAGTGATCCGAGACGAGCTTATCTTGTTTCAAAGGGTTTTAAAATGTTTTGCGGTGTTGGAATGGATTCATATTTACATTATTTCCCGGACAATGTTGCCATGGACAGGGCAAATATAGATGGTTTTAGAATAACTCATTCTCCTAAATTACTTAAAAAATATTTTGATACGGCGGTTATTGTAGATGGTGATATAAAGTATCAATAGGTTAAGTTTTTGTGGAGCGCTGTGTCGGCCGTCAGAACTATTTTTTAAGAGGAGAATCGGTATATTTACATACTGGATTTGGGGAGGCAGACAGTAGGATGTACTTTACCATCAAACCTGCTAGTTAGTTATTTTCAAAACCCGGGTTGAATTTAAGAAGTTTTTCCAATTTTTCTTTCAATTTTCGCTCATCGGCAGGCAATTTTCGCTCTGTAAGAAGGTTATCAATTTTAGTGATCTGGTCATTCACTTGTTGAAAAAATTTGTCCGCGTTGCCTCTTATCTTAGCAATAGTTCCAGGAAGAGTAGCATCCGCATCGTCGACATCACTCTCGAGTTGCTTGACGAGGCCATGCTCAACAAGGGCGGATATATTTTCCGGTCGACTCAATGCGAATTCTCGTATTTGATTGCTTTTTTCCGTAGCTAACAAACTGCCAGCCCTTAAAACAGAGCTTGATTTTTCCAATTTATTAAAACCTTCTTCAAGGTTCTGTATAAGTGTACCTGTAGCAAGCCCTTGAAAATTAGCTTGCGCTTGCTCGAGTACCACTTGAATGCGCTTTCTCAATTGCCGTGAAGATGTTTCAATATACCCTACGTGTTCTATTATGAGTTGCTGTTGATCGAGTTTACGCTCTATCAAACTGTCTAAATGTCTTCTAACAGCTTCATGCTTCGAGCCGTTATCACTTGTTGTAACACTCGCGTCAGGACTATTTTGTAAGTTCAAAGATTCCAGAGCTGTTGCTTTCTCTTTTTTAATTTCCTCGTCTTTTACTCTATAGATATCGACCCAACGAGCATTTTCGTTAAGGCCTAATCTTTTGGCAATCGCTTTCCTGTCCTCACCTGAATTGTCCTGAGCAAGTTTGAGCTCAACAGCATCATCAACGGGAGGAGTTTTTAATTCTTCTCTACTCCTTTGTTCAAAGGGATTCATATTAAAAATATAATTTATATACTTTAAGTTTACACTTTTCTATAGTTTAATTCCATCTTCGCACTTCTTATATTAATATTATGCAAAAAAAAGCATATAGTATTAGGGCAGATTTTGGTTTGTGGCGACGACAATCAGAATTGTCGGCATCCTACAAAAATATAGTCGAGGAATACCGCTTGTTATTTTTGTGGACATGGTGTGTCAAAGTTGGAACCAACTATATCCTTGGGTTTTGGAGGTGTCTGGGGTGATTGTGGGGGAGGAGAGGTATGGAGAAAATCTGAGTTTTGCTTGATAGTCTATTATGTCTTTATCATGGGTGGAGTTTATTTTTGCTGGGTGTGTTGTTCTCTCATTAAGAAATATGATAAAATATTGTCATGGAAAGAGTGTCGAAATCAGTTCCGTTGGAAGTAATTGAGAAAGAAAAACTAGGATTGGAAAGTCAGGAGACAGCTCCTTCTAAAACACCGACCACTTCGCGCGTGGCAGTTCCCGCATGTTTTGAGCATTGCGAAGCTGCCAGAAGAGGCAACTGTCTTCTTTTGTATCGTCCGGAACGTAAAAATGAGCGGGAAACTGAAAAAGCGCCTGCCTCAAAAACATGGATATCTTTTTTGGGGATGCCGGGAGCGGGTAAGAGTACCCAGATTGAGCGTCTGACTTCTGTCATTGGCGCACCGCCAGCTTATCACATGGGCGCTTTCGCGAAAAAAAGTGATAAGAATATAGAAAAAGGCGGAAAGGGATCGCTGATACAAGGTTTGGACGAGGATTTTCTCGTAACCATCGCCAAGGATAGCTCGCCCCGCGTTGTGCTCGATGGTTTTCCACGTAGCCTTGAACAACTTCGTTTGCTTGAGATGGAAGCCCAGAAGGCAGGCGCAGACATGGAATTTATATTTCTTGACTTTGTTCCTTCCGTTGAAGGAGAGGTTATGATTTTCACATCGGAGGATGAGCGCGCTCGCGTCTCTGGCACAGATCAGGTGCGGCAGTCGTATGTTCGCCAATTGGAAAGAGATGCAAAAAGCGGGCGCGAACCTGATCATGAAAAATACGTTGGAAAAATAGAACGCGCGTTAGCACAAGACATGGCTGTTGTGAAAGAATTGCGCGGGCGGGATAAAGCACCGTTGACCATAGATGCTCAGCAGTCTCCCGACGAGATAGCGGATGCCATACGAGAAAGGCTAGGTCTCGGCTTTGAACAATTGCCTTGGCGGTTAGATATTTTACAAGAGCTTCAGTACGCCGCTCAAGAAACCGGTATAGAAGCTTGGGCTACGAGCGGCAGTATCTATCGCGCTTTTTGGAATAAAAAGTACGGTCCGACGCAGGAATCCCTTGATATTGACGTAACAGTGGATACACCGGAACAGGCAAAAAAGCTGGAAGTGTATCTGGAAAAATATTTTCCTGACCGGCGATGGTCGGTATATTCATGGCAGGAACATGCCGGAGACAAATACAATACCGAGGGCGAATTGAGCTTCACGGACGATCTCAAGAGCCGTGTGCTGACGTTCCGACAAGGGGCGGCAAAAATTGAGAAAGGTAAACTTGTAGTCAAGCTGACTCCTCAGGCGGAGAGCGACCTTCGCAACGGCATTGTACGAATGGATCAAGTGGCCATTGACCGGCTTTCGCCGGAAAATAGAGAGTATCATCTGAGCAAAACTATCGGAACCTTAAAAAAACTTCTTGATGAGTATCCAGGCCTTACGCTTGATCCAGAACTCGCGGTCCTTTTTAAGGAAGCGTACGGCTATACGCATGCTCCCGCACAAATTGAAGAATCGTGGGCAAAAGTAGAACAGAAAGTGCTCAAAATGGAGAAGGGTGGAAAGGAGCGGTGGAATTATGTTGATTGGACTCCGGAGGAGCGTCGTATTGCCGATGGTATCGTGAATTTTTATGTATCTGCTGAACGGAACGAGAGCGCCCCGCCAGTTCCTCGTAAATCAAAATTACCCGCGCTTGTTGAAGAAGTGAGGGCTGGAATCCGCAAACCTGAACAAATTCCAGATGGTTATGAGAACTGGCTTCATTATGTTTCTGCGACCGCGCCGGATGCAGAGTTTCGAGAGTGGCTCATTAACCAAACCCGCTCACGTCAACCAGTCGGAGGGAGAGACCCGGAAATTGAGAGTGTACTGACATTCAATAAGTTCGCCGAGGATAAGAGAATAAAAAATTTTGAAGCGGAACAGAAAGCGACTCATGCAGGATGGCCGCTTTATATGCACCTCAAACAAAGCATGTTGCAGTTAGACACGGACTCCTTGTTGCAAGGTATCGAGGATGTAAAAACAAAGGAGTTGGTTCGTTTGGCATCAAGGGTCGCTCTTCTATATCATGATGTGGGTAAACTACTTAACCTGGATACCCCAGGCGCTCATGAGGGAGCCGGTGCGAAAATGTTTCTGAAGTATAAGCCCGCGTGGGTCCCCGATGATGTGGCCGAACTTGCGCAGTTTCTTATTAGCAACCACGATCTCTTCGGTAGATTGGCGCGTGGCATAACCGAAAAAGCAACTGCGAAGCTAGGCGATCCTAATTTCGATGTTACCGCCCAGCCCGCCTATAAAGGTGCTCTAGATCCGGAAAAGGTTCGCGAGAAAGTACGTGCACTCAAAACAAAAACCGCCTTCGACGACGAATCGGCTTTGGCGATGGTGCGGGAAATTTGGAAAGCGGATGTCGCTTCGGTCGCCTCATTGCGCTGGCTACTTCCGGCGGCTGATAAATTAAGCGCCTTGATAAAGGCTAAACTTTAATATAGAAAACAGTACGTCGGCAGCGTTTTATTATTAGTTAATTTTTTACATTAAAATTTTATGGAAAAACAACCCACAAGAAGCTTTGAACCACAAGAGCAATTTAAAGATTATCAATTCGGACTGATCGACCCTCGGTCGATCCCTGAGGCAAAGGTTGCAAACGAAAAGCTTTTTGAAAATCCCTATGGAGTTCTGGGTATTGAAGTCACCATTCCTGCCTATGCAGAAAAGTGTACGCTCGGAAATATCGATCCTCAACACTCGGATGGAAATGTAGACCTTGCGGCTATTGAAGTTGCCCAGACTCTTGAAGTACCGCCAAGCGGAGCTTCTATGGTTACAGTGAGAGCGGACATCGACGCCCTTGGAGCGATGGCCCTTTTGAAACATCGCGCAAGCGGAGGCGAGGTAACGTCGGAGATGATCGCTCGCATTCAGAATATTGCGTCATCAGATAAATTCGCCCGCGGCGGGTGGCCAGGCAAAACTGATCTCCCAAGCAAAGAACAGCCATGGCCAAAATCTGGAAGCGCGTCTGAAACTGAATCGCTTGCCGCTATTGCTGCACGAGTGATGGATTTCAAAGCGCCTTTGGCTGACAGAATGAAATCCGTGGAAGAGTATCTAACCACTGGCACCGAGCCTGCGGGTTATCGAGAAAAGGTAGAAGCAGAACGAGCGGACATGGCGGCGGCTCTTGAAAAGGGTGCTATAAAAATAGAGATGTTTGCCGGTGGAAATATCGCATACGTGGAGAGTTCGCATCGGGCAGGAACATCTCTAGGCTATTCTCAGGCTCCTGTCGTTGTGGCCTTTAATCCTGCGTTCAAGCAAGGTCCGGGCGAAGCATACAGAAAATATACAGTATGTCAGTATGAAGGCACGTGGGCCGACCTTGTTGCCGCAAAAAATGAGCTGGCACAACTCGAAGAAGGGTGGGGCGGGTCGCCTAACATTATCGGCAGCCCTCAGGGAAAAAGTTCCGAACTTTCTCCTGAACAAGTTATAACGATTGTGAAAAAACATCTTAAACCTCGCGAATAACACCTCTATATTTTAGTGGTGCGTTCAATCGGAATATTTTTATTGCCGATTATTGTCTCGGTTTTTTCGTTGCATTGAACTAGGAGGGCATCTTTAAGGTTCGGTAGGTTGATAACGGATGCAGAATCTCCGTATACCTTCCCTCCCACATGCACCAAGTTGGGCAAATCTATGCGCTCCGCCATACCCGCTTCAATGTGCCAACCGACTTTGCGAAGAGCGGGCATTGTTAGTTGGGACGCAGACGACGCATCAATATTACCCGTAACTTCGGTCAATTGTTCGGCCGCAATCACACGCGCGACTGGAGCGTCAACCCTGCCACCAACCTTCCGAAGCGCAGGCAGAGACAACTGTTCCGTTTGAGTCGCGTATAATCCGCGCCCGACTTCCTCCAAGGCATCAAATCGTACCTCCTTTGCATTATTCACTAGAATTTGACCATTGACGATCTTAAGGTTGGAAAAGCCACTAATAGCGTCTCTGTTGTCTATCAAAGTACCAGCAATACTGATAACAGTTTGGCGTTGTTCCTCCGTGGCTTTTGTCATGTCTATAGCAAGAGGTAGCTTTTCTGCTATCTGGACAACAAGTTCCGGATCTGTATCCTCGTCAACGGGGAAAGCGCTCCCACCGAGAACTTCTTTCGCATCCATAGTGAGCGCATCGCTTATAGATACAAGCGTTCCACTCCGCACGAACACCTCGGGAAAGCCGCGAAAAACGTTTTCAAGGTCTTGCACCGATTCAATCGGCCTTTGGTAAGCGCGTCCTGATTCGTTGATACTCTCCTGTGTTGTTAACCGCGACAACGACTCTATGACGGCTTCGAAATACGGTTCTGTTCCGGTTAGATGTCGATCTCCCGCCTGTTTGATCTGAAGAATGCTTTT
Organism: Candidatus Tayloriibacteriota bacterium; assembly: GCA_009695005.1. Lineage (GTDB taxonomy): Bacteria > Patescibacteriota > Minisyncoccia > Phycocordibacterales > SIBU01 > SIBU01. The sequence continues at coordinate 1,332 of SIBU01000005.1, read as the reverse complement.
TAGTTTGGTGTCATATATTACTGTTGCTACTGGCTCGCTGTCCGATTGTTCCATTACCGCATACACTTCGATATCCTTATTCTTCGATTTCGTAAAATACCGCTCAATGCTTTTCTTTCCCAAGCAGTGTTCCAACACGGTACTGTTCGCAATAAAATGCCCGCGCGTGAATAGTCTGCCAAGATAATATGTTCCATCGCCGAGCGAGGTCTCAGCAATCATCGGCACGGCATCTTTTCTTTCGGACAGTCGTTCCCACAACCGCACTTCTTTTTTGTTGAAGTGTTGTTGTGTCTGTCCGACAACTTCGCTAATGTCCAGTTTTCCTTTTTGTTCCAGTACTTGCGGAGAGATACTGATGGCCTCCGCAATCGTTTCCACACTTTCGGTATGGTTCGCCCTTACAAATAATCCGAGTTTGTGGAGAAGGACTTGTTCCTGTTTTTCTGTGATGCTTGCACCTGTCTTTTCAAGTTGTGCCTGTACCTGCCTAGATAGGTCTTGTATCGCTGAAAATGTTTCGACAGAGAGATTTAACTTGCGACGAATCTCTTCTTTCCAATCTCTTATTGCCCCGGCTGATTCCATTGATTTCATGACAATTTTAATTATACAATGAAAGCGTGGGGTTTGAGAATCCGAAGAAGAAGTTTTCAGAAATTCGAGAACATATTCGCGGATAGCAGGCTGCTTTTGATGCATTGCAAAAACGCCCCGAATTTCTAATTTTGCAAACGTTTCTCTTGGTGGAGATGGCGCGACCATGAGTACATTTATCGACCCTTACAGGGTCAGTACCCCTTTCCCATTTTTTCACGACACCAGTTGCTCAAAAATATGGGAGAAGGGCTTCGATTCGCGCAAGTAAGCCAAGTAGTTGGCTTACTCATCTCCACAAAATTTTCAAATCAAAAACGCCCTAGAGGGCGCTTTTGAAAATTTTGTGGAGATGGCGCGAATCGAACGCGCGTGCAAAAGGTGAGTGTTCATGCGTCTACAAAGTCTAGGTTGTTTATTTTTTTAAGCCGTTTTGCTCTAAACAAGCAAAATACAAAATGTACCGAGTTCCTTAGTTTGGGATTTGTGGCGGAACGACACAAATCTTATTCCGAATGTATAACACCCGAGACGACTTATCGGAAGTCAGCCGGTCGAATGTCGCTTAGGCTCGCGCGTAAGCGAAAGCGGGGAAGCCCGCCATGTATGGCGAGAGAATTCCCTTGGCTTTTGCAACTGTTTTTGCAGTTAGTTTTTGTAGCCTTTTTAAGAGTTACTACAGCTCTACTTTGCAACATGGACGAAACGTCCAATTGTCTAGGCCGATCATCCCCC
>SIBU01000004.1 GCA_009695005.1 Candidatus Tayloriibacteriota bacterium | reverse complement strand
TCGATAAGCGAAATGCTTGTTGGGATAAGGTTAGATGCGTAAGCAGCACTACTGTTTAGATGGAATACAGTTGACTGAACCGAAATCGGCTCACCCTTAATGTTAGTTTCGTATGCACCAAGAATTTGGTTTGGAACATTAACTGCGATATTTGTAGCTGGTGCAGCTGTCGGTGCCTTACCGATTGTTGTTGCTGTACCTGCAGAAATAGTCACAATTGAACCTGCGTAGAAAGGACTTCCAGTGGTAAATCTTGAGCGAGAAGTGGCGGAAAGAGAAGATGGGGCGACACTACTGTTTGCTGTAGACAAGATTCCGAAGTTGTAGGTATTACCTGAGACATAAAGGTCTGAGGCATTGTAGAGATCGAACTCTACAGTACGGCTAGCCGCACCTGAACCTACAATATCTCCCTGGATAAAGAATTCCTTTGAGAAACCCTTCTGAATGACAATGCCATTTGGGAAGAGTGTCGTGTAGTACTTACCATCTGTAGACACAGTTGTAGGATAAGAAGTACCGTCAAGAACTGTTACAACATTGGCGAGATCGGTGGTACCAGCTGAACCGGTTTGATTCCAACGAACTGACCAAAGAGTGACATCCTCACTTGAACCGGCTGAAACCTTGATACCTGAGAACTTTGTAGCAGTGTCTCCGATATTTTTTGACAAGGCTGAAGCTGGGTCATACTGAGACACATAGAGAACCGCGGTACCGATAGTCAAGCTGTTGTTTACAGTTTGACCAGCACCAACGATTGGAAGCGAGCCTGTAACAGTTGCTGAAGTGTTAACTCCGACAACAGTCAAGCTTGCAACCTGTCCAGAGTATTCAGTCTGGTCAGCAGCCATGTTTCCAGCAATTGTCAACGTCTTTGAAGTTCCTCGTGAAATTACAAATGGGTCGCCAACAGTTGTCTGGTGATTTGAATTGAAAGTCTTTGACGTGCCGATCTGAAGACCATTCTCATCCAAGAGAACAATACTTCCGAAGGCAGAGTCATTCGCTAGACCTGTTCGCTGAACAGTTAGCGAGTTGACTGTTACATCTCCGTCAGAACCAGCTGTCAAAGTAACTTTTGTGAAAGGTACTCGTGAGGTGGCCTTTGGAGCAATCGTAGCTGCTGGTTGAACAGGACTTGAAACTGTCAAACCTGTGCCAGACTGAACGACTGGAGCTGTAGTTATTACGCCCGGAAGAGAAGGGACGACAACAACTGGAGCTGACATGGCATTAAGCTTTCCTCGTGAGAGTGAGCCTACGTAGCCAGTAGAAGGAAGACCTGCTTTCTTCTGCCATTTGATTACAGCCGCTTTCGTGGCTGGACCAAACTTTGAAGTTTCGTTTCCTTTTGAACCTGCTCCTGTGCTTGATACTTGAGTATCAGCACTCATGTTTAGAACCTTTTGAAGATTCATAACATCAGCACCTGAACTGCCCATAGATAAGTCCTTTGAAAAGGAGTATCCGGTACTTGAACTTGAAGCTGGCGCTCCACCTTGTACAGTAGAGAGTTTTGATTGAAGTCCACTAACAGTTGCGAGTAAACTATTGATTTGTGCTGTAAGGTCAGAAACGGTGTCTGCTTTTACGGTTACCGCAAAAGCGAGACTTAATGCCAATGAGGCACCGATCAAACCTGTCACAAATTGCTTTGTTTTAGATTTTTTCGATTGATACATAATATTGTACTTAATAATTAAATTTCTCTACTCGATTTATAACGAATAAAGCTAATAATTTCGATTACAGAGAAATTACGGACGTAGATTAAAATTTGGTTTCGACGTAAAACCAAAATATTTCTCTACCTTAATTACTGCATTTCACTACCCCACAAACTTTATACATCGACACAAAGCTCGTGGGTTAGTAGATGAGTTTGGACTGAAATTTCGGCACTACAGACAAATTACAGAATAAGGAAATTCGGAAACTATTGTCTCTATTTTGTTTTCAAAAAACGTATTCTTTCAGAAATCTCCAAGCAGAATCAATAATAGGGTAGCTCGAGTAAACGAATTATTCCAAGCTGTGAAAAACCACAACTTGGTAACATTTCTGTACCTAGAGCAATTATATCTCTGATGGAAACAGCCTGCAAAAAGTAAATGTGGATAACTCTGATATTTGCCTCTGTATTTCGGCATATTTTGAGCCCTCGCTCCAGAGTATCCGACTGAGGCATTATTGCACGATTTACCCTAAAAAGTCAACATTTGCAGGGCCTAAATAAACACCAATAGTTGAGTGTAAAGAAAAACAAAATTACATTAAAATCTATGATAATAGATCATTTCGGAACAAAAAAAGTGCATCAAGTTAGGACAAAATGAACGTGTATATATATTTTAAAAAACAAATAATAGCGAGAATTAATCTAAACTCTTACAAATTAACTTGCTAGTTGCTCTGAAGCCAGTGAGTACCTGCTCCACCTTCTCTCCCCGATCTTATTAAGGACACCAACCTTAACCAGTCGCGACAATTCACGCTGAATAGTCTTCTCACTACAACCCTTAATAACTAGAGAAAAATCCCTAATTGTAAGGTTATTTTTCAACCCAACCAACCTAAGTATTTCAAACTCTCGAGCTCCCCCCGAGACGTGAGTAGAGGTACCCTGGCCTTTAAATTGAGGTGTCCTAGAAGCACCGATCTGGGAACCGTGATAGGTCGAATTTTTAAGTAAACCTGTCTCGCCACCAACTGACTGTCCTTTAAAATTACTCATGCCTTGTCTTATATCAGACCAGGAATGCACTCCGTTGTCTGTGACATTTTCTCTTGCGTGTCCGTCGATTTTAACTGATGAATTTTTATCAACAGACTCGGATGAACTCGGGCCTAAATTTGTACGAGGTACGGCAAAAAAATCCTTGTCTAAAGTGACTAATTTATTTACAAAATCTCCTCCCCCTTTTTCTTTATAATTCAAAGTAGAGAGCAAATCTTCAAGCTCTCTTTTTAAAATCAGGTAATTCATTTCGGAAATAAGTCCGGCCGTTGAGGAGATGTCGATCAGTGAAATAATTCGCAACAATTGAGGTGCAACTTTTGAAACAATTTCCATCCTAGATAAAGGACTCGGCCCTGAAATGACCGACAATATTTCAGAAATAATCGAAACGCCACACTTACGAAGTTGCCAACGAATTGGCTCCTCATCAGGAAACAAATTACTTACCAAATATAGAGCGGAGACAATCTTCTCTGTCTTTTTGTATATGAACAAAAAGTAGTTGTCCTTTTCAAATAGCTCGAAAATAAAGAGGTTTTTAGGATCTCTCGTTTCTGTCGGAAGCACATCTTTGTCCTTTTTGTCATCCATTGTCTTATTGTTGTCCTTTATGGCCAGTTGTGGGCATCCTAGCCATCTTTAAGGACTTAAATGTCTGTTACACTCAACTATAGCGGTAGTCCTATAAATTGTAAAGTTTTGAAGATCCCCACCAAGATTTTTCTCTCCTCTGACGTGCCGGGTCGTCAAATTATGATATGATATTTATGTCTCCGATGATGCTTCAAATATGGCAAAACAACAGGTAACCACAAAGAATTCTGACAAAAAGGGGGGTGCAATCTTGGGTGAAATGAAGAGAGAGACCTTGCAAGGAATACTTGGTATTGTTTTTTTCGTCTTAGCCATTCTTTTCGTTCTTGCTTCTTTTGGCAAAGCTGGTCCTGTTGGTGTTTTTATGTATGAGTGGTTTAAATATTTACTAGGTTTTCTTGGTTATTTTCTTATACCGACACTGCTTATCTTGCTGGGGTTCGCCTTCTTAAAATCTATCAAGCAAAGTTTTCCTTTAATAAAAATTGGCGGATCTTTCCTGTTTGTGCTGGCAGGTCTTGGAATGATAGATATTGTTGCCGTAAACCAAGGTGGAATTCTAGGACATTTTGTTTCTACCCCTTTAATTAAACTTTTTGACGTCTACGCAAGCGCCATTCTTTTAGGTGCACTCTTTATTGTTTCGACACTTATAATCTTCGAAACAGAAATCACAACCGAACCCCTGATCACTTTTTGGAAATGGCTGAGAAAAAGAAATGCCCTCAAAAAAACAAATAACGATTCCAAACAAGATGACGACACTCCTTCGGTCGCAGTGATACCAGAAAACGAGGAGGAGAAGGAATCGGAAAATGACTCAAAAAATTTTAAGGAAAAAATTGAGGCAAAAAAGACTGAAAAACAAAAGACTGTCGAGACACCGAATACCGGGTCCGAAGAATCTTTCTCTTTAGACAAAAAGAACTCCTCATCACTTTTTAGAAATCTTGGCAAAGTGTTTACCCCTCCCCCGCTATCCCTATTAGAAAAAGACAAAGGCAAGGCGATTGTCGGCGATATAAATGCAAACAAAAATATAATCAAGAGAACACTTCAAAACTTCGGCATCAATGTCGAAATGGATGAAATTTCAATCGGACCGTCGGTTACTCGATACGCTCTTAAGCCTGCTGAAGGAGTCAAACTATCTAAGATCGTAGCGCTTCAAAACGATTTATCATTAGCACTTGCGGCTCACCCATTAAGAATCGAGGCCCCTATTCCTGGCAAATCACTTGTCGGTATCGAAATTCCCAATTCCACAAAATCTACGGTCGGTCTTGCAACCCTTCTTGCGCAAGAAGAGTATCAAAAATCTGAAAAGCCTCTTTTAGTATCTTTAGGCAAAGGCATATCTGGAAAATCTCATTTCGCTAATCTTGCGAAAATGCCACATCTCCTTATCGCTGGAACAACAGGATCGGGAAAGTCAGTAACAATTCACACAATCATTACCTCGCTTCTCTTCAGAAATCCTGTAGAAAATTTAAAATTCATCATGATCGACCCAAAACGTGTTGAATTGACCCTTTACAACAAGATCCCCCACCTCTTAACCCCAGTCATTACTGAAGCAAAAAAAGCCATCCTTGCACTTAAGTGGGCTGCCAAAGAAATGGATCGGCGTTACGACATTTTAGAATCAGAATCGGTGCGAGACATTGAGTCCTACCACAAAAACATCCTTGAACCAGAACTCAAAAAGTTTGAAAAAAAATCTCCGGAAGAACAAGCTTTGGAAGGTAAAATGCCGGAATTGATGCCGTACATTGTCATCGTAATCGATGAATTGGCGGATATAATGTCTACCTACCCAAGAGAACTGGAGTCTGCCATTGTAAGATTGGCTCAAATGAGTCGTGCCATCGGTATCCACCTCATCCTCTCCACACAAAGACCTTCAGTCAATGTCATCACAGGTCTTATTAAGGCAAACATTCCTGGCCGTATCGCTCTTCAAGTATCATCGCAAATCGATTCACGAACTATTCTAGACACAGGAGGTGCAGAGAAACTTCTAGGCGCTGGGGACATGCTCTTCTTGGGTAGTGAAATGTCTAAACCACAACGTATTCAATCCGCATACATCACCGAAGCCGAGTTAAAAGGAGTTGTTAATTATCTTAAAGAAAATTACGACAGCGGCATACCAACAGAACTTAACCTTACCCCCGAAGCAGTTGCAGATAAGAATTCAATTTTTGAATCAAGCTTTAACAGTGGAGACGAAGACGTTGACGATGACCTCTATGAGCAAGCAAAGGAAGAAGTGGTGAGAGCCGGAAAGGCTTCTACCTCCTATCTTCAGAGGAAACTCCGAGTTGGTTACGCTAGAGCCGCAAGATTGGTAGACCTTTTACAAGAAAGAGGGGTAATTGGCGCAGCAGATGGAGCAAAACCACGCGAAGTAATCAACTCTGGAGAGGCCACACAAAAAACCATATCTGAAACCCCTCCAAAGGAAGAGCAAATTCTGTAATTAACCTTAAATTTAAATGGGAAGAAACGTTAAATTTACCCTTGGACTCATAATCTTCCTCCTAGCCGCTGTCAGCATTAGTGGTTATGCATATATTCAATCCAAGGAGTTTCGCCGTGGGCCCCAGATAACCATACAGGAACCAGCTAACGGCACAGCCTTTAACAACCCAGTTATCCATGTATCAGGTATTGCAGAAAATGTTTCATCGATCAATCTAAACAACGCCACGATATTTGTAGATTCAGAAGGTCATTTCAATCAAAAACTACTCCTCCTTCCTGGCTATAACATACTCACTGTAAACGCGGAGGATCGCTTCGGCAAGAAAGTTCAAAAAACATTGGAGCTGGTATACAAAGAACAAGCAGAAAAAACGCAGGCAAGCTCCACCTCACTAACAAATTAATAAAAAAATGAACAAAGAATTGTGGCCATATTGGATGAAGGGAGCTGTACTATTTTCAGGATTGAGTTTGCTTGCGAGTACCCTTATTCTCTTGATGTTGAGTGAGGTTGTTAAAGATCCCCACTTTCGTTACCTCTTTGGTAACAACTTGTTTAGTTTGATGATTATAGCGTTCTCTCCACTAACAGCCTTTTTGGGAATGAGAGGTTCTGTGCCAAGTTTTTCAGAAATCTTCCGTGAGGGAATATCCCTAATTTTAATAACGGCACTCGCATATTTTTTAATTGGCGCTTTATTAGGCTGGCTATACGGCAAATTAAAGAATCGCAATAAGCCACCTGTCAATAGAAATCTTTCTTAAATCTTCTATACTATAAACTATCTACTACTAACTAATTACTATTCATATGGCATTCGGAAAACCAAAAAAAGAAAAGGAGTTAAAAACCACAAGCTCAAGTATTGAGGACACTCTTAACGCTATAAAGACAAAATTCGGTGAGGATTCCATCATGAAACTTGGAGAGAAGCCCCGTGTGGACATCAATGCCGTTTCCACCGGCTCAATCGGTCTGGACTCAGCGCTAGGTGTTGGTGGCCTCCCTCGTGGACGTATCATTGAAATATTCGGCCCTGAATCTTCAGGTAAAACAACACTCTGCCTTCATGTCATTGCTGAAGCTCAAAAAAAAGGTGGCATCTGCGCTTTCATTGATGCCGAACACGCTATGGACCCTGAATACTCCAAACGTCTCGGTGTAAAAATAGACGAACTTCTCATTTCCCAACCGGACACAGGCGAGCAAGCGCTCGAGATTGTGGAATCACTTGTGCGTTCTGGCAAACTCGACGTAATAGTTATCGACTCGGTGGCAGCCCTGACCCCCAAAGACGAAATCGAAGGTGATATGGGACAATCTCATGTCGGCAAGCAAGCTCGCCTTATGTCACAAGCCCTTCGAAAGCTGACAGCCATTGTCGCCAAGTCGAAAACTATCGTCATCTTCATCAACCAAATCCGCATGCAAATCGGCGTGATGTTCGGCAATCCAGAGACAACCCCAGGAGGCAAGGCGCTTAAGTTCTACACATCCGTACGTCTAGACATCAGACGAATAGCTCAAATCAAAAAGGGTGAAGAAATTATGGGAGGCCGCATTCGCGTGAAAGTAGTGAAGAACAAAGTGGCCGCTCCTTTTAAACAAACGGAGTTTGACCTCATGTACAACGAAGGTATTTCTCGTGAAGGAGAAATCATCGCACTCGGTGAGAAGATGCTTCTCATAAAAAAGGTTGGGCAGTCATATGAATATACACCTGTACAAAAATCTGACAAAAAGGGAGAAAAAGTTGAAAATCTTAAACTTGGCCGTGGTTATGACGCCACCCGCCAATTCCTCAAGGAAAATAAAAAGGTAGCTGATGAAATCCTAAAGGAAATTAAAAAGCGTCTCAAAGACGGTGACTTTACCGGCACAGGTGGAAACGGAGGCGAAGAAACAGGAGAATAAAACACCCTTTGTGTAATTTGGACGGTAGGTGCGTGATTTGCTTAACATGGAAAGACGTTCCCGATGTTGTAATGGCGATGTAATAAAATCTTTTGCAAATTAATATGGTTCCTATCGGACCAATTCTTTTCAAAAAAAACAGTAGCCAATGAAGAGCTACCATTTTGGTACGGATACACTAAGCACGGGAGTGTTGTTTGGCAAGCGTATTTGCCCCTTCCCCGTAGCTTCCACTACATAATATGACGCGAGCTGCCATCTGAATGAGAACGTCGTTACGGAGACTGATGGCAGCGTTAAGCGCTCGATCAGCCAGATCGTGGCTAATCATTTCTTCAATCTCATCGCGTACAACCTCTAACCCGTATCTTCGAGCAAGGTCCGTAGCGGACGCGCCCTGAAGCAACTGACTTCTGATGTCCATATTTTTTGTCTTTCTCTTTTCTCTAATCGAAAAGTTTATTTTAACCGTTTTGTATTATATATAAAAATATAAGAACGTCAATAGCAGTCTGGACTTTTTTACTCCTATTGGTTAGAATGCCCTCTATTATTGATTAAACGCAGGAATACCATGAGTCTTTTGGAATACAACGAGATCAAAGAGCGAAAGTACATCATTTACGAAAAAGAACCGTATGAAGTTTTGACGTCGCATGTTTTCCGCAAGCAACAGCGAAAACCGGTTAACGCGACTAAGTTGAAAAATCTTATCTCTGGATCGGTCAAGGAAATTTCTTTTCACGTCTCTGAAAAGGTGGAAGAAGCGGAAATTGATTCACGAGATGCGAAATTTCTTTACAGTAATCGTGGCGAATTCTGGTTCTCAGATCCTGCTGACCCCACAAAACGCTATGCCATGAAAGAAGAGCTTGTCGGACCTCAAGGAAAATTTCTCAAACCAAACACTATATTACAAATACTTTCATTTCAAGACAGACATGTCGGTTTCAAGCTCCCTATAAAGGTAGAGCTTAAAGTTACCGAAGCTGCTGATGCAGTGAAGGGAAACACCGTCCAGGGTGGTACAAAGACCGTCACACTCGAAACCGGCGCAACTGTAAACGTCCCGATGTTCATCAATCAAGGAGAAATCATCCGAGTGAACACAGAAACAGGAGATTATGTGGAAAGAGTGAACTAGTTGTCAGATTAAAGATTAAAGATTTAAGTAACAAAAAACTCTCGAGGATTGTCCTCGGGAGTTTTTAAATACCAATACCTCGACCTGTAGTACCTTAATTATTTAGGACCGTATTTTAAATCACGCTCCAGCTGATCCAACCTGACAACAAAGGCTCCCTCATTCCTACGTGATGCTTCATGGGGAGTTAGAAAAGGGTTCAAAGGTTTTACAGCTTTTTTATCCATCCGGATAATAGCATCCCCTACAACCTTGATTCTTGAAGCATCATCAGGTAAAGTGGCGAGAAAAGCACTGAATTTATCAAAATCTTCGCTCCCCACAGCTTCCAAATAGGCTGCTTCTCTATTATTTCCATCTAAATTCTCAGCCATAAAAATATAAAATAACTCAGAAATAATACCGAAACTATCTAGAAACGAAAGGCAAAAGTCCCATAACACGTGCGCGCTTAACAGCTTCGGCGAGCTTTCGCTGGTTCTTAGCGGTAACACCGGTCTTCTTACGGGACAACATACGAGCATGAGGATTAAGAAACTTTTTCAAAAGCTCCACATCCTTGTAGTCTATGTACTTGATATTATTTTGTGAAAAGTAACACTGTTTCATATTTTTGTAATTAAAATGGAATGTCTTCTGGGTTAATCTCGTCTGTTGGGTATTCAATACCTCCTGCCGGTTCTGCTGGACCGGAAGAACCTCCTGCGTCCGACTTAGAACCTCCATAACTTCCTCCACCGCCCGAAGGAGCTGCTCCAGCCTTTGGTCCAAACTGGACCCTATCAGCTACAATCTCTGTTCGATATTTCTTTGAACCCTCCTTGTCATCCCAACTTCGGGTCTGAATTCTTCCTTCAACAAGTACTGATTGACCTTTCTTTAAATACTGTCCGGCTGTCTCAGCTTGTCTCCCAAATACCACAATGTTATGAAAATCTGCTTGCTCCTTCTTGTTACCCTCTTTATCTTTCCAAACTCGGTTGGTAGCAACACTGAAACTGCAAACCTGAATTCCACTTGGCAACGCCCTCATCTCAGGCTCTCGTGTTAAATTACCAATAATTATTGCTTTATTTAAATACATTTTTATTCAACGATAAGCTGTTCAATTGTCTTATCAAGTTCGGCTTCTGTCATTGGTGACTTAACGACAACTTCCTTTTTTGCATCCGTGCCAATTCCAGGAATCGACTTCTCTTCAGAGCGATAATTTGGAGCCTTAATAACAGACATAGTATTTTCTCGAACAGTTTTCACAAGAATAAATCGAATTACACTATCATTGCGCTCTAAGGTCTTCTTAACGACTTCAACGGAAACTGGATTCATTTCAAACTTTACCCAACCAAAGTAAGCGGTATCAAATTTGAGATGCTTAGGTCCTACAATTTTAGTCATCTGGTAGGCCAAAGGCTTAAGCCTTGGCGACTCTTCGGAAACAAAAACTGCTCCATTAGTTTCCAACAAATCTTTAATTATAGTAACTTCAGCAGGAAGTTTTTCCTCAGGAATTGACGAGACGACAAGATAGCCCAACTCGTAAATTCGGTTTTCTGCTTGCTCTACTTGAATCTTTTCGGTCATGCGTTACAGACTAGCACAGCCGTCCTACTCGCGCAAGAGCAAGCGTAAATAGCCAACAAAATAGCCACAAGCAACCAGAAACACGCTTAAAAAAGACTGAAAAATCTTATTGCATTTGCAACTAGCTGTTTTTTGACTATTTCAAAGTTCTCATTTCTAATGTTGGCAATAGCCTTTACGACTTCCTGAACATACAGAGGTTCGTTACGCTTACCCCTATAAGGAACTGGTGACACGTAAGGACTGTCTGTTTCGGTCATTATTCGGTCGAGTGGAGTGTTTTTAATTACCTCATCATAATCGCGAGCAAAAGTGATGACCCCGGTGAACGAGAGATTAAAACCGGCATCAAGAATCTCTTTGGCTTCCTCCCACGAGCCGGCAAAAAAATGGAAGTCTCCTGGGGAAGATTTAAGATTAAAGTTGTAAGATTTAAGAATAGAAAGAGAGTCACGATAAGCCGAGCGGCCTCCCCCGTTACGAACATGGAGCATAAGTGGCTTGCCTACCTCAATCGCCAATTCAATGTGCTTTCGAAATGTTTCCTCCTGCTTCTCCAATTCTTTCTTCCAACTTAAATCTTCAATCTTAAATCTGTAATAATCCAGTCCGCATTCCCCTATTCCGACAACTTTCGGATGCCTAGCCAATTCTAAATAATAATTTTTATCAAAAACCTCTCCGCGAGAAGTGAACTCGCGATTCCCTTCTCCCAACTCTTTAACATCGTGAAAAGATTTTCCTGTGTGAACCGGATGAAGACCGACAATGGCATACACTCCCCGTTCATATTTTTCGGCCATTTCAACCGCCTTCTTTGAGGTATCTTGTTGAGTACCAACATTAATAACATAAACACCAGCATCGAGTGCACGTTTAATAGTCTCATCCCGATCAACATCAAAAGCGTTAAAATTAACGTGGGAGTGTACATCGATATAATCAAACATAATAAAATTATATCACGGCCTTAAAAGCTTCTGCGTGTCCGAGCAACCACCTCTTCCTGAAACCATCTCTTGCGAAGTTCCCCGGCAAGATAAAATGACCCGGTGACCAAAATACAATCATCATCGGTCGACAAACCTTGTGCTTTACGATAAGCATCTTGCGAGTCGAGAAAAATTTCAACTGAGGCTCCAGATTTAAGGTAAGGTTTTAATTCTTTCATCAAGCGCACGGGTGGAGAGGGCTTTCTACCCATAGCCAAAAATCTTGTTAGGAAGATCTTATCGGCCAAAGGCACAATTTGAGAGAAAGTATCTTTACTGTCTTTATCATGAGCAATAGCTAAAATCAAAATTAGTTTTTGATACTTTTGCTTTTTGAGCAACTCAACGGTATGCGCCACTTTTGAACGATTGTGTGCTCCGTCGATTATTACAAGGGGTTTTCGTTCCATAATTTCAAACCTGGCAGGTAATTTTGTAGACTCTATTCCTTTTTTAATAAAAATATCCAAAACACCGATTGAGCGCAGAAGAGTTTCCGCGAGTACTGAATTAGAATCATCGCCGGCCTTCGGAGAAACCTCAGCAAATGAAGCGCCGTCATTCAAACAAACTTCCCTAAATATTTTTCTTAAAGAAGGGCGAGTTTCGGCAGTAAAAAACTTTGAACCTTTTTTGATGATACCTGCCTTGTCTAACGTAATTTTTTTAAGAGTTTTTCCCAACACTTCTGTGTGATCGTAATCAATACATGTGATAGCACTCGCCACAGGAGCCGGGATGATATTGGTAGCGTCATATCTTCCACCACAACCAACTTCAAGCACTACCCACTCGCATTTTTTTTGCTTGAAGTACACAAATGCCATCGCCAAGTAAATTTCAAAATATGAAGGCTGGCCAAACTCGCCGGAAATATATGCCCTATCGATATAAGGTTTTATCTCTTCGAAAATATCAGCGAATTCGTCTGGAGAAATATACAAATCATTGATCTGAATTTTTTCAATAGGACTTACAACGTAAGGCGAAGTGAAAAGCCCACAAGTTTTTCCGGAAGCAACCAAACCGTTGTGAACCATGGTCGCCACAGTTCCCTTCCCTGAAGTGCCTGTAATGTGTATGAACTTAAAACCTCGCTCAGGATTTCCAAGTAAATCCAAAAAATATTTCATACGCTTAATAAAAATCTCCGGATGAGGCTTGGCAGTGCCAGACATATAGTCGTCAAACAAAGGCAGGTTAGAAAGACTGTCTATATACTCAACGGCTGTCCTGAAACGTAGAAAACTTTTGTCCATATAGTGCGGAAAGAGTAGCATAGAAAAACCACCGTTAAAAGCACACTCTCACTCTTCGTTCCGCCACTCGATGGGTTTATAATTGCTATTCCTTTCTAGGAAATAAAGACTCCGTTGGCATTTTATTTTCCTTAACTGATTTTTTAATTTTCTTTGACGTTTCAAACAGTAGTGGCTCGAGGATACACGCAATGCTATATATACCAATAACCAATTCGCGAATAATTTCCTCCGCTTTTTTCTTGTCGTTTTTTACCAACTTAAACGGCTCAGTTTTTTGAATTTTTTCATCTAGTGAAGTGATGAGCGCCCAAACAATGTCCGCAGATTTCTGAATGTCATATTGACTCATAGCGTCATTAAAATTTTCAGGAAAATCACTTTTTGGAATTTTGACTGGTTCAGACAAATTAGTCTCCGCCATTTTCATGACACGGCTTACCAGGTTCCCCAATCCATTCGCGAGGTTAGCATTATAAACCTCCTTAAATCTCTCCATTGTGAAATCACTATCCTCAAAAGGATGAACGTGCCGAGCCAGATAATAACGGAGCGCGTCGGTTCCGTACTCTTCTACTATGGAAAGTGGATCGATAACATTACCCAAAGACTTGGACATTTTTTCTCCTCCGCTTGTGATAAAACCGTGGATTACAATCTGCTTTGAGGGCTCGATATCGACAGACATGAGCATCGCCTGCCACATCACCGCTTGCTGTCTTACTTGGTCTTTACCGGCAAACTGCACCACGGGCCACCACTTATTAAACTTCTCCATATCGGAGGGCCAGCCGATAGCCGAAATATAGTTCACAAACGCGTCAAACCACACATACATCACGTGTTTATCGTCATTTGGCACTGGAACACCCCAAGGCATTTTATCCTTCAATCGTGAGACACTAAAATCCTCAAGTCCTTTTTCCTTAATAAGAGAACGCATTTCATTCAAACGAAAATCCGGAACTACAAATGTTCCAGACTCAAAAAGCTTCGAGAGTTTTTCAGTATACTTTGACAGCTTGAAGAAATAATTCTCTTCTTCAATAATTTCCAATTCCAAATTAGGATGAATAGTGCACTTCCCTTCCGACAATTCCGAATCGGTCTTTTCCAACTCACAACCGATACAATACTTTATCTTATAATTCTTTTTGTAAATATCACCGGCATCAAAACATTTCTTCCAAAACTCCTGAGCCGAATGCACGTGATGCTTATCGGTAGTGCGAATAAAATTAACATCTTCGCAAATGCCTAACTTTGGTAAAAGCTTTTTGTACTTCTCCGCGTACTCGTCGGCATAAGCCTGTGGAGTAACACCTTGCTCCATCGCTTTTCGATACACTTTCACACCGTGTTCATCGGTACCTGTATTAAAAAACACATCGAAACCTGCCAGCTTTTTATATCGAGCAATAATGTCTGCTTGCACAACCTCTAAAGCAAAACCTATATGAGGGTCGGCGTTAACGTATGGAATCGTTGTTGTAATATAGTAATTTTTTTTCATAAAATAATTCCGATTTTCTGATGTTCAAACTCAAGACAAGAAATTTAAATCAAAAAATATTTAGTTCCCAGTTTAGCAATTAACCTGCAACTTGCTTACTCTTTTGCAAATCGTTTAAGTATTCCATAAGGGTCGTAGCCAACGGAACAGAAAGAACCAAACCCAAAAAGCCTGCCAATTTGAAACCTATGATAAGCGCGAGAATTACAAGAATAGGCGGTACACCAACAATTTTTTTTACCACCAGTGGATAAATTAAATTATTCTCCAGTTGATGAATCACGAGGTAAATAAGAATAACAACGGTAGCGGTTGCCAAACTCCCCTCTGTGTATGAGGCCGTAACAGCAGGAATCGACGCTAAAATTGGTCCGAACAAAGGAATCGTTTCAAGAGCCGCAGCTAGAAAGGCCAAAACCAAAGGATTACCGACATGAAGTGCTGGTCCAAAAATAGCCAAAACCAAATAAACTAAAAGACCGACTACAAGCGCGAGAACCAATTGGCCTTGCATCCAAAGACCTATTTTATGCTGTACCCTTTTCCATAAACCGATTATATATTTTTCATGCCGCGCGGGCGTAACAAAATTTAGAAAAGCCCCAACTCCATCCTCTTGAACAGCTAAATAAAACGACAAAACTACAATTAAAATTGAACTAAGAATTCCTCCGAAAACTAGACTTAACGCCTCAATAAAACCCTGAGAAACACTGGAGATCGCTGTTCTGACATTGGAAACAACTTCCGAAAGAGACTGGCCGGATGAAAAACCTGATACCGCTTGTCGGGACTGCGTAATATTTTCCGACAAACTCAAAACTGCCACCTTTGACTGAGTCAAAGAATCTTTCTGGAGTGGATCCCAAATGGCAACCGAGTCAAGATATTTTGGGGCAGAAGCAAGGAAATTGGAAGTGTCATTCAGCAAAGGAGGGAGGAAAAAATAGAAAATGCCAAAAATTATTCCGGTCAACAAAAGATATATCAAAATAACAGCTGGAAGTCTGGAAACATGCCTCTTACTAAACCAAACCGTAAAAGGTTCCATAGATGAAGCGATTATAACTGAGGCCAAAACCACCATCACCAAATCCCTAATGTAATAAAAAAGAAAACAAAGAACTACTATAAACAATACCTGAACAACAGTGCCCGTTTTAATAGTCAGATGTATTTCTTTATTGGAGCCGTCCATATTTTGTATGTTAACACCAAACCAAGGACTAGTGAAGCTGTTTCCGATTAGAAATGAAGGAGGGGCAGGAATTGTTTTTCACCATTAAACGGACCGACAATCGCCAAATTTAAACCGGAATCTACAAAAATTTTTATTGCCATATCACGGATATCCTCAACAGTTACGTTTTCAATTTTTTTCGCAACCTGTTCCCTGTTTTTTAAAGTTTTGCGTAAAACTTCCTGCATACCATAAAACTGAGCTAGTTCATCGGAAGTCTCCAGACTTAAATACAAATTACCTATAAGAAAATCCTTGGCCTTGCGAAGTTCCGCTTCCGGCACAGGTTCAGCAACAAAACGTCGAAGTTCTTCCATAATCGCTTCTATCGCAGTCGATACTTTAGAAGTGTCGACACCAGCCGAAACTTGAAACACACCGTGATCGGTATACAAATCTGAACTGGCTGAAACGTAATAACAAAGCCCCAACTCGTCTCGCAACCTAACAAACAATCGAGAACTCATACCTCCGCCCATAACTGTGCCTAAAACCCTCAGAACGGGAACTTTTTCATCATAAGTATTTATTGCTCTCACACCAAGCACAATGTGTGTTTGATCTGTTTCTTTATGGGAAACAAGAGTTTTGGGTTTTTTTTGAATTTCAACTACCGACAATTTCTTAGGCTTAGGATCACCTGGAATTTTAGAAAATAATTTAGAAACTAAATTTTCCATTTTCTTTTCATCAAAGGAACCTGAAATCACAACCGTTGTAGCCTCCGCCACATAATGTTTCTTGCGATAAATCGCGATATCTTTTTGTGTCATCCCTGCCAAGGTTTCCTTGGTACCCGCAATATTCCATCCAGCTGGCTGATTACCATACAGAAGTTCCATAAACAAATCCTGAACATGACGCATAGGCTCATCTTCATACATATTAATTTCTTGAATGATAACCCCTCGCTCTTTTTCAAATTCTTTCTCTGGAAGAAGAGGATTAAGGTACATATCGGTAATCACATCAAGAATTTTTTCAATCTTATCCTTATGAGCCTTGGCGTAATAACCGGTATACTCTTGACCCGTAAAGGCATTGTACTGAGCACCCAAAGCATCCATCTCTCGCGAGATATCAACGGGATTAGGCCTTTTGGACGTTCCCTTAAACAAAAAATGCTCAAGAAAATGCGATACTCCGGAATTTTTCTTTGTTTCATATTTCGAGCCAGCTTCAACAAGCACCATGACCGTAGCCGTTGGACTTTCTTTCATAGGAATGGTAATAAATCGTACGCCGTTCTTAAAAACCTTTTTTTTGAAATTCATGAAAGAAACTATAGCAGATGAACGTGCAAAGAAAAAGCCGCCTGTATTTCAAGACGGCTGTGTAAAACATTCACATGTTATCTTATCCCGACCGCCCACACCGGACGCTTATACGCGGACAGATTAGAAATGCAAACGTAGCGACGTTCAAAATTCAAACGGGATTGAAAACTTATTTGACAATTCCCTACCCCCTTAATGAAAACGGGAGTGTGAGGGAAAATTATCATACCGGATACCGGAGCGTCTTCAATCCGAAGCCCGAATGCGGCTGCGTGATGATAAGTCGGTGCACGCAATCCCAACTTTTCCAGAATTTTCGGAACTCTATTCATTCTTCGAACGGGGAAAAACACCAGTTCATTTTCAAAATCGCCAAGTTCCGAATTTTCCGGAAAATACTTGCGGGAAAGGAAATGGTTGATATACACAAGGGATTCAAAGATCCCCGCCGGAGAGGTCAGTTGAGCCGGAATGACGACGCCATCTCCCGAGAGACTCATGCGTGGATATGGATTTTCCGGCACCTTGAATGTAAGTGCCACCGATATTGCGAGCATTGTTTGCATAAGTATGTTGTCAATGAACTACGTTATTGTTTACCGAAAGAACACCTAGAGATTCCACCGCACACGCGGGAAAAGAAACAAGCTCCAGAGAAATACTCCGGAGCTTGTTTTTAAGATTTTGTTAGAAAGAAATTTTAAGCAACAACATCACAAAAACCAACTTCGGAGTTGATTAGGGTGACGACGACGAGGTTTATTGCTTGATTACTCATTGCCTTTCAATAATAACTTTTCTATATGGAAAGTCAAATCTTTATATGCCAACACAATACTGGCAGACTTATCTATCTCACCTTTGCCTTTCTGCATACAAACAGTGAACTTTTAGCTTAGTCGGCCAACAACTTTTGGCCATTTACGCAAAGGCTCAGCAGTAAGTAAGCCGATAGTTTTTTCAACTGAATTCCCCCTTCTTCGCAAGGTCAAAAAAGCATCTATTCCATCACGTATAAGTGTGTGATACTCGGTGACAAACACCTTTTCCATAGACCTGTTTATCAACTCTGCCTTTTTCGGCCCCAACTCGGAAAGAATCGCTTTCAGAAGCTCTGATTTTTCATCTGCAAAGTAATCATACAAACCTCCATCTTTTTTCGATCGAGAGAGGGCCCTATACACATCGGCCTCGTTCCATGCAGATTCAGCGGGATCTTCCCTGAGCACAGGATTTTCGAATGTCCTCAGTGGAATGGTTTTAAGATACGCGAAAATCTCGTCTTTAGCACTTTCTTCAATTAATTCCCTTTTGTAACGCAACCATCTGACAAGTGAAAGAGCTCGCTCGGTATCGTCTTTCGCTTCCAATACAGAAAAAAGAGTGACTTCCTTTGAACTTCTTTTGAAAGAATATCTTTCGGTATCTTCACTGTCAGACAACGGTTCCCCACGCTGCCATCTTTCAAGCGCAGAAACTTCTGGAGCATCGTCGAGGAGCGAACTTTGAAAGATACGTTTTATGGCATGTTGCTCCTCATGTATATGCGTTGCCTCGTCTGGCACACCATTTACGTTTTCAGCAATAAGGCATCCTCTCAAGTCTGATTGTCTGGCTACCCCCAAACTAACGCCACTAGTTTTATTGCCCAAAAGGATGTCCTCCTGAGTAACCTCGCCTCTCGTTAAAAATTTCTCACCGTAAATATACGCATAATCTCTCTCATCATAACAGCGGAAGTAAAGCGTCACAGGCCCTTCAATGCACTCGACTTTACCAATCGGCCTTCTGCCAAAGAGGGCTGCGAACAAATCTACGTCATCGGGATGCGACTCCCGCATTGCTTTTACGGCATTATGCTTCAAGTAAAATGCGCACACAACATTTTTAGTGGCTAATATCTGCTCGTGGGTTAGTCCATACTGTCTCTCAAACGGCCCGACGAAAGTCATCATAACCTCTTCGGAAAGATCTGGGTTATTTCTAATCTCAGAAATTATTTGCTCTTGCATTAACGCTATCCCTTTTTTTTGAAACGAAAGTTTTTCCTTAAAGATATCCAAGGCATTCTGCTTCTTTACTCCCGTGAGTGCTTTAACCTTTTCAAGTTCAACAACAGGATCAAACTCCCCTTCAATATGGGAATTCCCTTGTTTGACATGTGTGTGATTTGGCAAAGGTTCGCCAATTTTCTTCTCTTTGGTTTTCTCCGCCACCTCGTCCTCATACCTGTCGATTTCATCTGAAAGTGGTGGTACTTCAAACGATTCGTGCATATTCATAGATAAATGGCATTAATTCAAAATTACACATTCAGTTTGTTTTCTAGAAACTGCGACAACTCGGCAATGCCCACGCGCTCTTGCTTACCGGCATCCCTATCACGAACAGTAACCGCTTGATCTTTCTCAATAGTATCAAAATCAACAGTCACGCAAAATGGCGTACCAATTTCATCCTGTCTGCGATATCTTTTTCCGATATTACCGTTATCATCAAACAAAACTGCTCCAAATTCTTTCTTAATGGTTACAAAAACTTCTCTAGCTTTCGCAACTAGCTCCGGTTTATTCTTAAGAAGCGGAAACACAGCAATCTTAATCGGTGCAAGATTTGCAGGAATCTTTAAAAACACCCGAGGTTCTCCACCGAGTTCATCCTCCGTGTACGCCTTAGTAAGGACTGCGAGAACATGTCTTCCTAAACCAAAAGTTGGTTCAAGTACATGAGGTACAGACTTCGTATTATCCGACGGATCAAGGTAACTTAAATCAACACCGCTACTCTTAATGTGATTATTCAAATCAAAATCTGTACGATATGCTAGTCCGCCAATCTCATCAAACTTATGTGGATACTTAAAATGAAAATCAATCGTACGCTTTGAATAGTGAGCACGCTCTCCGTCAGGAATCTCAATTTCACGAATATCATCTTTCGCAAACCCAAGCGCTGTAAACCAAGCTTTCATTTGCTCCTGCCAATATTCAAATTTTTCCTTCCATTCGGCTTCCTTAATGAAATACTCAAACTCCATTATCTCAAGCTCACGGACACGGAAAATAAAATCGCGTGGAGCAATTTCATTGCGAAAGTTACGGCCAATCTGAGCAATACCAAAAGGTAACTTTGGATGAAAAGAATCAATGATATTTTTAAAATTCACAAACATTCCTTGAGCTGTTTCGGGACGAAGGTAAACTGTTGTGTCAGAACCATCCACGGAACCAATCGATGTTTTAAACATCATATTGAATTGCTGAGGAGTGGAGAGCTCATTACCGTCCGGACTTTTAATTTTCAATTCAGAAATCTTCTGCCCCATCTGTTCTAGGGTCATACCTGACGGATTGACTCCGGCCTCCTCAAGGAGGTGGTCAGCGCGAAAACGTTTTTTTGTTTTCTTGTCGGAAACAAGAGGATCACTGAAACCTCCGACATGACCGCTGGCCTCCCAGACTTTCGAGTTCATCAGAATCGCGGAGTCGATACCGTACATGTCTTCTCGAGAATCGACAAAAAACTTCCACCAGAGATTTTCAATATTTTTCTTCAACGCCACTCCGTAAGGACCGTAATCCCACGTGCCAGCAAGCCCTCCGTAAATTTCAGAACCAGGATAGACAAATCCACGTCTCTTGCAGAGCGCTACCACCTTTTCCATAACATCATTTTTCTCTTCCTTGAGTTTAGACATTCTGTAACTTTAAATGAAATAATAAAAAACGCAAATACCTTTAAACTTCAATTTTGAGCGACAACCACACTTCGACTCACGAACTACTTCGTCACAACCTCCTGTCCAGGCTTAAAACTTATATCGGTCGAGAGATCGGTTGTTATTGGTGAGCGATTGCTCGTCTCAAGCATTTGACCGACAAAATCATCGCTGCCAGACGCCACGACATCATTCACAATCGGAGGGACAGTGCTAACCTGTGTCACACTCGGAGTGAAAGAAACCTGAAAACTCATCTGACGTGGACTGCCAGAAAAACCAGTCCCAGCCTTTAGATCGCCGACTTCCCACAAAATCTGACCACCGATAGGATTGTAAGTAATTTTTTCTCCCGCAGGAACTGAAGCGTATAACCATTTCACATACGAAGGCAGTACTGCGGTAACTTTTACGCCAGAGAGATCATTTGAACCATTGGTTAAAGACCAAACTATCGTATATGTTGTTTCACTATTGGCTTTTGGTGGTATAGGACCGCTGTTTGTAAAAGGCCCAGAATAATAAATTGCTCTAGTGGAAAGACCAAGTGTTGTGGCTACTCGAATTACCCTAGTGGCTCTCGAGGTTACATCTTGAGAAACTCCTAACTCGTTCAGTCGTTTACCGGTTATCACAACCTCAACATTCATTTCTGGACTCTTCATCTTCCTGATCTGTTCCTCCATAAACGTACTCAAAGAAAAACTAATTGAAGCTGTGTCATCGGGATTAAGGACGGAAAGACTTGGCTCCAAAGTCTGATCCCAAAGAATCACATTGTCAGACGAGCGGTAAAAACCTTGACCGACAGTTACAGATTCAGGATTAAAAATATTTCCAAAAGGCTTGACGGAAACTTTAATATCCGTAATTTTAGCACCGACATTGTTTGTCAAAGTTAGGTCTGCTCGGATAGACTTTCCCGCCTTAGCTGTATAAGTATCGGAAGTGTCCCCATCAAGAGCCAAGTTTACACCAATAAAGGGTTTCTTAATTGTAATTTTTTGGACTGAGGTTAGAAAATTCGTACCTATAACGTTTTCATTGGCAGGATTTTCCGTACCGACTGAAAATCGAAAATTTCTGTCCTCACCGTCCTGACCCGCAATTGTACCTCTTATTTTAACTACCCTCTTAACTCCAGGTTTCAAATCACCAAGTGACCAAAGGCTATTGCTCCAAGTGGGAGTTGGATCAGAACTTTGAAATGTAAATCCAAATGGGTAATCAGCTGAAAGCGCCAAATTTTGAATAACTGCAGTGGCATTGGAAACCACATTTACCACAAATTCTGTTTCTTGATTGGCGTTAATTTCTTTTACTGAAGTAACCGTTATTGTTACTGGGGAGGAATTAATTGCTGTATTATATTTTTTCTCCTTGGAAAATATATTGTTCGAACCTTTCACATGATACTCAATTGAAATACTAATTTCCTTGGTATTACCCGCTTCCCCAAAAAGCACAGCTTGAATTTTTTTAACCAAACTTTCTCCCTTAGCAATAGTGCCCAAAGATTCACGGTATCGTCTCAATGAAACTGTTGTATCCTCAGCCTGCCTTGTACCGTCTGGATAATCAATAACCAAATCAACATTATCTAAATCTATATTATTTTGATTAGACACCTGAATTTCAAGTGGTAAAATTTCTCCACCCGCAATCGAAACAGGACCTACTACAGTAATGTCCACGTTATTTGAAGAAACAATATTTCCGCCACCAAAAAAAACGTACAGGGCAACACCCACCGAAACCAAGAAAAATATTACCGAAATAACAAATGTCTTTTTAAGAAGCGCCATACGTTTTACTGGATCAGGTAAAGATCTCCCTTTGATCACAAGCTCTTTATCTCCCCAATCTTTAGAAACATCGCTATCGTGCTTTTTCAACATGTCCTGACTTCTGCTCCGTGTTGAAAAATAATCTCGCCTCGAATAAAGATCCTTCTTGAGCTCCTCAAGACTGTCGTCACGCTTTTGCGGTTTGTTAAAATTCGGCTGTTCGTCTTGATTCATCTTATATAAACTTACTGGGCTAAACTGAAGTAAATCGTGAAAATATTATAACACGCTTACAATTGGGTTTCTCTTAGTGATTTGTTTATTTCACCCACCACCAGAGGAATAGAATCATTCAGACCTAACAAAAGTTCCTCGCTCCAATAGGGTGACTCTACAAAGGTGAAGGTCTCCGGAGACTGTCCTAAATATCCCAAACTACCAAGAATCCTCAATACCAAAATATACTCAAAATTACGGACAAGCTCAGCGGAACGTTTTTTAGAAACAGCAAACAAAACGGCTTCCTCGAGATATTGCCACAAGCGTTCGTTCTTGTCTTCTCCAGATAACAAACGTTCAAGCAAGGAAAATACACGACCAAAAACAGCTAGCGTGTACGAGTCCTCCCGAAACACAGTGAACAAATCATCTTTTTTTACCGCCCCAGTGATTCGCCAAACCTCTTGACCGCGAACAAGGGACAAATCGACGTATGAAAAATCCTGAAGACTATAACGAAGTTTAGACTTCAAATACCTCACCCCTTGAGCAGTGGCACGCACCAAACCAAGATCCTTAGTGAAAATACGAAAAACCCTGTTTGCCTCACCTGAAACATGGCTTCCGAGGATAAATCCGGGGGTGTGGTAGAGGTGATGGGACATGAAAGTTTAGAAATTAAAACGCAAAACCTAAAATTGATGACAAAAAATGAGAAAAGTACAAGGATATTTTATCATAGAAAACCACCAGAACGTGCTAGCGAAGTATTGGGCAAGATGCCGTTGCAATCTCCCTTCTCAGTTCTTTCTCGAATTCTTGGCCGTGAGCAAACGCGCCAGAAAATACTTTGAGAAACTCTTCATCAACAGGCTTTGTTGGTTCAAAATTAACCTTTAGACACAGAAACTTCACTGCATGGGCAATTCCTATACAAGGCTAAATACTCATGTCCAGAAGAGCCTTGAAAACTGAAGGCAAAGCGTCCACACCTTCACGTTTTGTAAAATGCCCCCTGCCCCTTTCCAGAACACCTTTGGCTCCGAGCGTTTTTTGAAACTCCAAGCTTTTGGCCATTGAGACATATTCGTCATTATCGGAAAAAATATTTACTAACCTTACACAATGCTTCTTTGTTTTTTCAATATCAAGAGGTAATGAGGTGAACTCAGAAATCTCCTGGATATTCAAATCACTGGAAAAGCCCGCGACAAATACACAACCTCCGACTCGAGCCGTTTTAGGTAATTGTGCGATATATCGAACAATCGCAATACAACCCAAAGAATGGCCCACAAAGAACGTGTCTTTGTTTGGACGCCCGATGACAGACTTCATCTCCGCCAACCATTCTGAAACTTTTGGGTTATCAGCATGTGGCATCGTTAATGAATGCACCTCAAATCCCCGCGCCTTAAGCTCCCAGGATAACCAAGGAAACCAATGATTATCGGGTTTCCCTTCCCAGCCGTGTATTAAAAAAACCCGCTTTTCCATATCTATTTTTGAACCGAAATTTTCATTGAAAAATCATCAATTAAAATCATAAAACCTTCATCAATAGAAACAAATTTTATTTCTCTGAGCTGAGTCATCTTCATAAGTTCACTTTCGAACTTTTTTACAAATCGCACACCTTTCTCATCGGTATCAACAGTAAGCGAAGCTACGTCACTGGCACTCAAACCAGTTGTTTTGCGTAAATCCTGAATCGCCCTAACAAACTCTCTGACATTGCCTTCTTCCTTAAGTTCGAGAGTAATAGTCGTGTCTAATTCCACGTCACTTAAAATGTTAGCGTCAAACACAACTTTTTTAACATTCACTTCTTCTTGTATCAAATTAGACACTCCAGATTCAAGATTCAAGATTTTAGATTTGAGCTTAAGAGAAGAAAGAGGTTGACGAACTTTTATGTTAGCCTTTGCGCGCTGCTCAAGTGCCAGTGACACAATCCTTCTAATTTCCTCCATTTCCTCAAGAATTTTTCTTGAATCTTCAATCTTAAATTTTGAATCTATTGTCGGCCAGGATTCTAAATGTACACTCTCATTTTCTCCTCCAACTTCTTTGTACAAAAATTCAGCAAAAAATGGCGTGAACGGAGCCATCAGTTTAGACAATTCACAAAGCACAAATTTCAAAGTGCTCAAAGCGGCCTGCGCATCTTCCCCACCATTTTTAATCCGCTCGCGTGAACGGCGCAAATACCACTGCGACAAGTCGGCAATGAAATCCCGAATGGCGCGCGTTGGTTCGAGCAATTGGTACGCGTTGAGCGAAGTTGTAACTTCTCCAACAAGTTGATTGAGTCGTGCAACAATCCAAACATCCAAAACGTGAACAGGATTTAAGATAGAGGGTTTAGGGTTTAGCGAAGAAGCATACAAATGATAAAAGGCGAGGACATTCCCAGCGAGATTAAAAACTTTTTTAACAATCTCATCAACGGTTTTTTCATCGAAGTTTTTCGGCTCACCTGGTTGATTTATACTGTACATCCAAAACCTTAAAGCATCCGCGCCATATTTTTCCATCATCAAATTCGGATCAACAACGTTCCCCAGCGATTTAGACATTTTCTTTCCCTCTCCATCAAGAATGTGCCCAAGACAAATAACGTTCTTATATGCATTGCCCTTCCCCAGAAGCGTACCGACAGCATGAAGTGTGTAAAACCAACCACGAGTTTGGTCAATTGCCTCGGAAATATAATCCGCCGGGTATCCTTTACCCGAATCAATTTCTTCTTTGTTTTTGAACGGATAATGTTCTTGCGCAAACGGCATCGCACCAGAATCAAGCCAAACATCCATCACCTCCTTGACCCTCTTCATTTCCTTTCCGCAGTCGCATTTCAAAACAAAATCGTCGATGAAAGGACGGTGAGGGTCAATCTCATTACCAGTCTGATTACTGATATAAACATTTGTCGGTTCAGCGTATTCACCCAAAAGTCCTCTATGAAATGCCCTACGTTCTTCCCAAAGATTAATAATTTCATCAAGAGATAACTCCTTCAAATAACGAAGCAAAACCATAAGTGGACCTTCGTGAGAAACAACAACGACAGTTTCTCCTTGATGTTTTTTTAAAATTCCCTTAACAAAAGAAGTCATTCTGTTTTCAACATCCTGCCAACTCTCACCCGTCTTACCTCGTGAAGTTTGATAGTAATCTTCATGTGAAAGTTTATCATAAAATTTCTTGTCTTCCCTTTTATCAATAGAACTGTCATTCAATCCTTCCCACTCACCGCTTTTAACCTCCCACAACTCATCAGACAAAACTGGCTCCACACCAAACACCTTTCCAATAATTTCTGAGGTTTGACAAGCGCGAATAACTGGAGATGTGTAAATCGCATCAATCTTTCCAAGTTTTTTTAATTTTTCTCCAGCCTCTTCAGCTGATTTTCTGCCAGCGGTTGTTAAGGGATAACCGTCACGAGAAATATCGTACAACTCTAGAATATTTTTTTCGCTTTCTCCGTGGCGAACCAAAACAAGTCGAGTAAGTTTTTTACCCTGTCCGTTCAAAAACAATTCATCAAAAGATCCGATCATTTTACGCTTATCACACGAAGTGCACTCCCATACCGGGAGTGGTGTACCCCAATAACGCTCTCGAGAAATTGCCCAATCTTTTATATCCTTAAGCCACTCGCCAAACCGCCCTTCTTTAATATATGAAGGCTCCCAATTAATTGATTGGTTTCCAGCGACAAGCTTGTCTCGGAGAGCGGACATTTTGATATACCACGAGTCGCGTGCAAAATAGATAAGCGGGGTGTGACAACGCCAGCAGTGCGGATAACTGTGTGAGTATTTTTCTTTCGAAAAAAGCAATCCTCGGTGCGCTAAATCTTTTATAATTTCCACATCGGTCGCTTCGTCTTTTACGAATTTACCTGCTAAAAAAGCAGTTTCTTTTTTGAAAGTACCGTCATCGTTAACCAAATGATGCTTTGGCAAGCCAACTTTTGTGCCAAGATCAAAGTCATCCGTACCGTACATCACTGCGGTGTGCACGATACCTGTGCCATCCGTTGTGGTCACAAAATCCGCCACGTAGACCTTAAACGCATTCTTTAGTTTCAGTTTTTCAGTTTCCGAAAGATTGTCTTTGAGAAATGGATAAAGAGGTTCGTATTCTAGACCCACAAGTTTTTCCCCCAACAACTCCTCAATAACCCCATGTTCCTTATCTTTCATGACCGAGGTCAGTCTTTCTTTGGCTAAAATATAAAATTCCTCACCAACTTTAACTTTTACGTATTTTACTTTATTCCCAACCGCCAATCCCACATTCCCCGGCAATGTCCACGGCGTCGTAGTCCACGCAAGCAAGTAAGTCTCTCCACCTTCAGTTGCAAGTTGTTGATTGTTATTTGTTAGTTTGAATTTTACTGTAACCGACAAGTCCTTCACATCCTCATACCCCTGAGCTAGTTCATGACTCGAAAGTCCTGTTCCACACCTCGGACACCACGGAACCACCTTATAATCTTTGTACAAAAGTCCCTGCTCATTTATTTTTGAAATAATATTCCAAACTGATTCAATATAGTAAGGTTTATATGTAACGTAAGGCCGTTTCAAATCAATCCAGTAACCTGTTCGCTCCGTAAACTCCTCCCACTCTTTAACGTACCTCCAAACACTCTCCCGACATTTCTTATTAAATGCATCAACTCCATATGCCTCAATCTCTTTTTTTGATTTTAAACCTAATTCTTTTTCAGTTTGAATTTCCACTGCCAAACCATGGGTATCCCACCCACCTTTTCTCCGCACACGAAAGCCCTGCATAGTTTTATATCGTGGAATAGCATCTTTAAATGCGCGAGCTTCAAGATGATGAATGCCTGGTTTGCCATTAGCAGTTGGAGGACCTTCATAAAAGACAAAATCTCCTTTAGGCCCCGCCTTGGCCACAGATTTTTCGAAAATTTTGTTTTCCTGCCAAAATTTTAAAATTTTCTTTTCCCTTTCTGCTATAGGATTTTTAGTTTTTTCTTCTGACATAAATAATTCTTACTACTGAAACCAAAATTACCCTCCCAATAAAAAAGCTAGAATATTGTCATTCTAGCATTGTTCGTTCTTGAGCCCAAACACTACCAACCACCATCAAAGTCGGATGCCGTTTCACATTTTTTAGAAGTGCAAATCACGCTTGTACCGTAAAATTTATCCCCACACACCGCGCAAGTCTTTTCATGCACGACGACTTTTTCCTCAATGCGTTTTCTTTTTCTTTCCACCTCTTCCCAATCAACCGAGTCGCCATGAAAATGGCTCATAATTTATGATGACTTTCTACTTTTCCAATATCATTCAATTACAAAAATTTGTGAATGTCAACAATCGGGGCTAAAGATCCCACAACAAAATCTTCTCGTTTATCTCTGTTGACACTACTCAAAATAAAGGTTAACCTCTTTTTAGTCCGAAAATGATGGAAAATGAAATTTGGGCATCCGCTCAAGCCATCAATACAGCTCTTCCTGTAAACTATGAAAAAATACTATCACGCATGTCAGGCTTCGCTTGTGGGTGTGGTCATCTGGGCCCTGATTGGATTCAATCTTCTGAAATACAGCCTCGAGTCGGCTTGCAAGAATTTGATTGAACATCCAGTCGATTGCCTCCTTGGCATTCGAATCGTTGCGAGCTCTGCGCCAAAGTTGCCAAAAAGTGAAGCTCAGGGTCATTTTTATATAATTTGGACCCCGGGATTCATGACGTTGGTTGTTGCGGTGGTTATGGTCGGGACGATCATTGGTTGGATTATGACCAAAATGGGCGGAGGCGGCGACAAGGAAAAACCTCACAAATAACTCGAGCAAAAAGAGTTTTCTATAGAGCGACCTCAATTGGTCGCTTTTTTTATTTGTAAAAAAAGAAAACCGCGTCGAACCTATTGTTCAGACACGGCACATCATTCTCCCTTCCACATTGATACCAACTTGGTGGATGTCCCCTTTTGGACCTTCGGCCAATTTTGAGCCCAAAGCTCGCCCATCTTATCTCCCAATGCCGAAACATTGTTCCTGAAATTGTAGGCCATTTTATCTCCCACTACCTTGGGGAGATCCTTGACTGTTGTCTTCATGATCAGTCGACCCTTGGTCTTCTTTGCCCAAGGACACGTCACTATAATCACAACAGTCAACACCACACAGAACCAAAACAGTATTTTTTTCAACTTGAGGCCTTTTTTTGAAAGTTCACTAACAATTATTGGCAACATTACCAATCGTTGTTGTCAACATTATATTCATATCTTTGACTTTATGTCAAGTGTATATCTAAATTTTCCTACCCGCCCCAACATTGACTCTGCGACAAAAAACCCTTATTTTAAAAGGGTTTTATACAGTTTATTATTACCAAAACTAGAGCTTGTTTATAAGGTCCTCCACCTCGCAACGCTTTACATTCAAATTGCCGAAGTGAAAAAAAGTCATATCATATAAAATTTTACCAATATAATTCTCAACGGAAGATTGGTTGCTCATAGTCGTCGCAGTTTTTACTTCCCCACTGAAATCATACGGGGACTTTGCCAGAGTGCTACCACAGGCCGCGTCAATATTGGTTATTTCGGTTTTATACGAGTCGTAAAAATATTTTTTGGTTTCTTTCAAGTTGAATGAACCGAGTAAGATCGACTTTCTATATTCATCTGCGGTAGCAACATCCTCCTTGGTTTGCGGGAAAGACGGAACCTTGGTTTTATCCGCCAAATATTCCAGACCCTCGGCCTCGCGGGTGTAAAGGAATTTAAAAACGGCCTTATTTTCATCGCGCAAAGTATTTATACGGCCAGTCTTTTCATCCGGAGAAATTTGAAAGGAGGTCGAAAGTTTTGGCTTGAGCAAACTGATTCTCTGATAACCATCCTTTTGTAAAATCCATCCAATTAGTAACGGCAAAACATCATCCGCTTGCGCCGTCACCTTACGTCCCAAGTCAACAAGCCCCTCCGCCACAGAAAGCGCTTCTGGTACTTTACCGGCACGTTCCAATATATACGAACGAAGCAAAAGGAGACGTCCACTAACTCGTAAATATGAACCTGTACACGACCCAAGCGTCATCACAAATGAACATTGATACGAAGATGTTGTTGAGGCGGCCGAAAAAGCTTGTAAAACTTTCAAGTTTCGGACGACCACAGCATTGGCCGCAGCAACATCCGGAAGGTTTTTAACATCATATCCTTTTTCAAAATACTTTTTCAAAAAATCAATATCGGATTTTGAAATCATTTTACCGGCCAACATAGTTGAAGACGCCATGTTTTGCTCATCGGGAATTTTTTCCCACTTCACAATTAAGTCAACATCGAAAGGAACCTCGGGCACAACAGGAGGAACAACGGGAACAACTTTCTTAGGTGTCAAAACTGGCTTATTAACAACCACCACGACTTCTGCTTTTCGATATTTGTATACAAAAAACCATGTTCCGACCCCAACTAGCAATAATAAAAGTATCGCAATGGCCAATATTATTGGCCATTTTTTGCCAGGAGAAGAGGTTGGCATAGTTTGAAAACGAAACGCCGAAAGTGGTTCGGGTTTTATTTCAATAGGATTAATGACACCTACAATTGGAGTTAAAGGGATTTCCTCGACTGTCTCGACTGAAGCAGAAACAGGTTCAGCAACCGCAACAGTGTGATGCTCAAATTTTGGAGGCGTAGAAACGGGTGGAGCTTGAATGGTTTTTAAAACTTGAAATGCTTCTTCTAAATCCAAATCGGACCACCCTCCCGGTTTCAAGGCTTCAGCAATTTGATCTTCCGGAACACCAACATAAAGTTGTTCGCGAATAAATTTTAAGAGCTCGTTAGTTACCATTGTGTAACTATTTTAGCATTTATTATGACAATTTTAAATCACAAACCTCCGTGTTTGGATGCAGTTCGAGGCGCTAGCGAGGCTTGCGACCAAAATGTAGTTTTCTATATTGCGAAAGCAAAAGAGCGAAGCAACAAAGAAATGCGCCAAACACAGAGGTTTATTACATGTGTTCTGGCACTTTAATGCCAAGAAGCCATAAACCGTTTTTCATAACAGTGACAAAAGATTCAGTAATCGCAACCTTGTATGGAGATTGCGGGTCAGAAGAATTAACAATTTGATTATGTGCGTAATAGTTATTAAACGATCCCGCAAGTTCGGTTAAATATGTCGCAACAAAGTGAGGCGAATACTCAGACGAAGCTCTTTCAACAATCTCGGGAAAACGTGAAAGCATTTTCTCAAGCAAAGAAACATCTTCTTCTGCTCCGCCGTCTCCAGGCGGAGCAGCTTTAATATTTTCTTTTTTTGCTTTCTCCAAAACTGAAGTTGCCCTGACACAAGCGTACTGAAGGTAAGGACCAGAATCACCCTCAAACGAAATAGATTTTTCAAAATCATAAATAATGTCACTCCCTATTGCCTGTTTTAGAATTGAATACTTGATGGCGCCAATCGCTACAATCTCAGCAATTTTACTTTTCTCATGTATCTCTAGTTCCCTCTCCTCCAATTTTTTATGTACCATTGCCTCAACTGCAGAAATAAGCGACTCTCCCGTAATTATATTTCCGGTTCGTGAAGACATTTTACCCGTTGGTAACCGCAACATTCCATGAGATAGATGTTTTGTTTTCTTGGCCAGTTCCGGAAAAGTGAGATTCATAACACACAAAAGCACTTTAAAATATTCATTGACCTCGTTGGCGGTGACAACAATAGACTGATCGTACTTGTATATATCATACTTAATCTTCGCCAGACCTAATTCTTTTGCCTCATATGTCGGAAGCCCTTGAGAATTAATAAACACCCTAGTGTGAAGGCCATGCTTTTCCCCAGGAAAAACAACAGCTCCTTGGCTTTTTTCAAATATTCCGTGGCCAAGAAATTCTTCCACGATCTTTTTGCCGAACGGTCCAGTCTCGCTTTCAAAAAACTTGTAGTCAAAATTAGTACCAAGTCTTCTGTAGATAGTTTCGAAATAGTCCAGACTTACTTTCCTACCCTTTTCATACAGCACCTGCATCTCTGCGTCAGACTTATCAAAAATCGCCTTGTTGAGACTGATGATTTCCGCTTTGACAGCTTCGTCCGTTTCATATTTCTCGGACCCTAGGGCGTACACCTCACCCAAATTCTTGGCGGTAATTTCTTGAATTTTGAGTTTCGAGTTCTTAATTTGCTCCTTCATGCCCCACACCGCCTTTGCCACATGAAGCCCAACATCCCCTTGATAACAAGCTCGCTTTACCTCTGCTGCCTGAAACTGCACAAGCCGGGAAATGGATTCCCCAACAGCATTCGACATCAAATGCCCAATATGAAATTCCTTGAAGGGATTCGGATCTGTGTACTCCACCATTACTTTTTTCCCTTCGAGTTTAGAGTTTTTACCGAAATCTTCTCCCTCCTTCAATATAGCCAAAACTTCGCCTGTAAAAAATTCCCTCGACAAATAAAAATTGATAAACCCTGGACCAGCAATCTCCACCTTTAAAATTTCCTTCGATTTATTTTGTTCGATATATCGTACAATCTCCTCCGCTAGCTTCCGAGGGTTCGCACCTTGTGCTTTTGCATGAACGAGGGCCACGTTTGTCGAATAATCTCCGTGAGAGATCTCATCTGGATGCTCTAGTGAAATTTCCCTGATTTCAATTTCAAGGTTTTTTAAGCTTTCTTTTATTAAATTTCTTATTTTTTCTTCAATCATTTTTTTCCAGTGCTCCCAAACTGTCCTGTTCCTCGACTTGAATCATTCAACTCTTCCACCTCAACCATTTTTGCATGCGCAATTGGAATTATAACTAACTGAGCCACCTTGTCTCCCTTTTCAAACGTGTAGGACTTATCACTTAAGTTTACCAAATGTACATTATACTCGCCGCGAAATCCAGCGTCATAGACACCTCCCATCGTATGTAATCCCGCTTTTGAAATACTTCCTTTGTCCTTCACAATCGCTGCGTATCCTTCTGGAAATTCCAATGCAAAACCGTTGTAAAACCTGTAATGCCCGCCTGGCGGCACAGTAACTTCCTCTAGCGAATACAAATCAAGTCCAACATCCCCTGGGTGTGCGTAACTAGGTAATTTTGCATCAGGTTTAAGCCTTTTTATCTTCACCTCAAACATGGAAACATTCTAACACAAGCAATCTTGTTGCCTATATATAAAAAAGGGCATGACAGGCATGCCCTTTTGATTACTTAGAAAGAACTACTTTAGATAGATCCATAAGTGAAATAATCGTGAAATTTGGGCGCTCCCATCTGTCTTTCGGCAATATTGACTGGTGCTTTCCATGTCTCAGAAGCACAGTAATAAATCCACAAATATTACCGTAACGAATTTCAGAATCGACACGATTACCAACGACAACTATTTTTTCAGACGAAGCATGAAACCTACTGGCGACAGATCGAAACACACCAAGCTTTCCTGCGTCATTCGGAGTGATATGTATTTCTTCAAAAAAAGAAAGGATTTCAAGAAGCCTAATTTTTTCTTTTTGCCTTTCTTCGTTGCCAGCACTAACAAGAATTTTTCTAACACCCTCTAAGGCAAGGACTTCTTTAGCCCCGGGAAGAAGTCCCATTTTCTCAAGCGTAAAATCCGGGGCTAGAATCGTACCTGTCGTGTCGAGAAGTGTGTCATCGAGATCGAATATAAAAGTTCTCATATGCGTGCAATGATATGAGCAATACTCTCGTTGTGTCGAACGATTTCAGAAGTTTGATCGACCACATTTTCCAGAATTACCTTTTTGGCGACCCTACTTAACTCTTCACGGTCGATCCTAACCGGCTCGGATTTCTCTTTTCTGTATCGTTCTAGAAGATAGGGTCTGATTGGCGCATTGTTTACAATCACATAATCAAACTTCTCTTTCCCTATATGTGACAAAACAATTTTTGCGAATTGTGACGCAGAGAAATTGGGAGTCTCCGCCTTTTTTGTCATGATATTTACAGCAAATATCAATTTCGCTTTTGATTCATTCACCGCTTCCTTAAAACCGGAAACAAGGGTATTCGGGATAAGTGAGGTGTATAAATCACCGGGACAGAAAACAATCTTACCTGCACGAAGAATTGCCTCTCTGGCCTCTTCATAAATCCTGGCACTCGGTTTCAAATGCGCAGAAATGATCGTTCTGTCATCAGATATAGAACGTGCGTCAATCTTATCTTCCCCGCACAAAATTTCACCATCATTCAATTTGACACATAAATCAGCGTCATCAAGACTGACAGGCAAAACTTTTCCTTTGACACCGCACCACCTGCTCAAAATACTGATTGCATCATTTATATTTCCAGTAATTTCAGTAAGCGCAGTAAGAAGTATGTTTCCTACAGTTGCATCATCTAGAGATGAGCCGTTTTTTGGAGCAAATCTAAAGGCCATCAACTGTCGAAGCATGGGTTCACTCTGATCATCAGCTAAAGCCAATATGGCCTGACGAATATCTCCCGGAGGAAGCATTCCTCTTTCGTCACGAAGTTCACCTGAATGTCGTCCGTGGTCAAATACAGTTTGGATAGTAGTAATGTTTGATCGAAGATGCTTTAAAAATCTAGCGACCCGATAAACACCACCGCCTCCACCAATTAAAACTACCGATTCATTTTTATTATTCATAATTTCGACTATTTGTGTGTGAGTACTCCACGTATTAGAAAACACTGATTCTTGACCAGTTGTTACAAAGATATCTACTAAAGTGATATGAGATTTATTTCAACAATTTTGCGACTCTTTCCCAAATACGATCTTGGACCTCCTGAAGTGACAAGATTCCGTTTTTCGTCCTGTAATCAATAACCGCCCATTTATATTTTTTAGCAACATTCAAATATGCCTTCGCAGCATCCTGAAGATGACCAAGGTCCGCCTCGTGAATATCTCGCTTAGCACCCTTGGTATAAGCACGCTCGCCTTTCTGATCAACAAATTTCTGGCCTATTTCCGGCGGAACATAAAGCAATATCGTGAGGTCTGGTTTTGGAATGCCAAAAATACTGAATTCTAATTCTTCTAACCACTTCAGAAACTTTTCACGTTTTACTTTATTTTTAATCTTCCCAGCCTGATGTCCCATATTTGCCGAAACATAGCGGTTACTTACCACCACTTTCCCTTCCGTAAGCCATTTACGAATTTCAAAAGATTTATCATATCGGTCTACAGCATAAAAAAGCGAGCCCTTATATGGACCAACTTCATCAGCCGTACCGTACTCACCCCGTAGATATTTTTCAGCGAAATAACTGGACGGTTTTCCGTATTGCGGAAAATCCGCCAACTCAAAAGGCACGGCGAGTGATTTTAATTTCTCAGCCAAAAACTTTGTCTGCGTCGCCTTGCCGGAACCATCAGTACCTTCGATTACTATAAACTTACCTTGTTTACTCATACTATTTGGTTCGCAAAATTGAATTAATTTTCTGAGCGATAACACGGAAGTCCTTCTCTTTCTTGCCACGAGTTGTTTCCGCTGGCGTTCCCATCCGGATTCCTGACGGGTCGAAAGCACTGCGGGTTTCTCCTGGAATAGTATTGAAATTACAAATAATCCCCTCCTCTTCGAGCTTTATGGCAGCCTCCTTACCTGGAATTCCTTTGCCTCCCATCCAAGTGTCCACGAGCAACAAATGAGAATCGGTACCTCCAGAAATCACACGCCAGCCGAGCTTTATAAGTTCATCGGCAAAAACCTTAGCATTTTTTACTACCTGAGAAGCGTATTTTCTGAACGCGGGAGTTGAAGCCTCTTTCAAAGCAACAGCCACTCCGGCAATCTGACTTAAATGTGGGCCACCTTGAAGGCCGGGAAAAATCGCTTTGTCGATTAGTGTTGAGATATCTTTCTCTCCCAACATTTTATCTTTACGGGAAAAAATTATAGCGCTTCTTGGACCACGCAAAGTTTTATGGGTTGTAGTCGTCACAACATCCGCATATTCAAACGGTGAATTGTAAACTTCTCCCGCCACCAATCCGGCAAAGTGGGACATGTCCACCATAAGCAAAGCGTTCGAGACATCAGCAATTTCGCGAAACTTTTTGAAATCTATCATCCGAGGGTATGCCGTAAACCCCGCAATAATAAGATTTGGTTTTTCCTTAACGGCCAAATCCTTCAATGAGTCATAATTCAACACTTCAGTTTTCGGATCAACACCATATGGAACTTGTTGCCAAGCCTTACCTGTCATCGAAACCTTCTGTCCATGAGTGAGGTGCCCTCCAGCTGTGAGTGTCATTCCCATAATTTTTCCGCCTAAAGGAACCAAAGCAAGATAAACAGCAAGGTTTGCTGGTGAGCCTGAATGCGGCTGAACATTAGCATGCCACTTTTCCGAAGAAAGTTTGAAAAGTTTCAACGCTCTTTCTTTTGCCAAATCTTCAAGCTGATCTGTATAGGTTTGACCACCATAGTATCTTTTATGTGGATAGCCCTCAGCGTATTTGTTATCAAAAATAGAGCCCAGAGCTTTCAACACATCCGCAGAGGCATAATTCTCCGATGGTATAAGATTAATTACTTTTTTCTGACGAGCCGTCTCATCTTTTATCAATTTTTCTATTTGTTTGTCTTGCATAAAGATTAAAGATTTAAGATTAAAATTATCATCAATACAGGAAAGATTCAGACTTAATTAAATCTGAAACCTTACAACTTACAACTTTTCGGAGCTTACACCATGGTAATCGCATTCTAGCACAAGCTAGAACTTAAACTGCTTACCGATAATATTTTGCTGGTATTTGGGATTAAACAGTTTGTCGCTTTCTTCAAGAAGATATACATTTCTGATACCACCAGCGATCATTGAGTCCCAGCACGGCTTGCAACACCACCAGTGCCCCCAGTGATAGATATCCGCACCTTCGGTATCAATGCCCTGTTTTATCGCGAGTCGCATCACCGAAGTTTCGGCGTGGTTCTTTGACGACGCGCAGCCGGGACAAAGCCAATATTTTTGACCCGAAGGTGTCTTGAGCAATTTCCGCACACACCAACCTTTCCGATGAAATGCGAGAAGTTTGGAGTTTTTAAGTACCGCACGATTAGCCGCAGAGGAGACCACGACGCCATCTTTTACCAACACTGCACTCGTCGGGTGCTGTCGATCAGTCGAAAGTTCACGGCACGCGTCTTCGGCGGCACGCATGAATCGATCGTGGGCTGGAACATATTTTATTGTCCGGCCCTCCGGCAAATATGGGTAAGAAATACTCATATAGGTATTGTAACAAAACTCCCCCAGTTAACGATACTGGCGGAAATATAAAAATGTACTACAATTCGGTATACGATGCTTAAATTCGATGAAATATATCAAGGAATACTCCGCGATATTATGACCCGAGGGATAGCGGAGGTAAATTGCCGTACCAAACACGAAACCAAGGCTCTGCCTGGTGTACATTTCACAACCGATCTAGAAAAAGACGGCTTCCCTCTTCTAACATTGCGAAAAATTCCCATCCCTATGTTCGTGGCCGAGCAGATATGGTTTATTACCGGTGCCAGAAAGCCAGAAATATTTTTACGACAATTCACCAAAATTTGGGATATGTTTACCAATCCTGGTGATGTCGTAACAGTTGCCTACGGTTACCGTTGGAGGAAACATTTTGGTCGCGACCAACTCGGACTTTTAATAAAACTTCTAAAAGAAGATCCGAGCTCACGGCACGGTGTGATCATCACTTGGGACCCCGCACAAGACGGTCTAGGTGGCGCTATCAAAAAAAATGTTCCTTGCCCTTTCACCTTTACAGTAAACATCATCGGTGGACGTCTTAATCTCCACAACATTGTCCGTTCTAATGATGTTATCCTTGGCTTTCCTTCCGACGTAGCAGGGTTTGCCCTTCTCGCCTACATCCTTGCCCAAAAGCTCGGTGTACGTCCCGGTTTCTACTCTCACTCTATTTCCAATGCTCACGTCTACGATACTCATTATTTTGCCGCTGAAGAATTGATGAAGCGCACAAATAATCACAAGAAAATTACACTAACACTTCCCAAAAATGCTTTCGACCGCGCTGAAAAACAGGATGTAAAACTTGTACAGGAAATCGTGGAAAATCTCACGAACCAGTACCAACCGCTAGAGCCCATCAAGGGTTTAAAAATTGTTTTATAAAATGTTATCCATTATCGTCGCCACATCAGAAAATAACGTCATCGGACATTTGAATAAAATCCCTTGGTATATGCCACGGGATCTAAAACATTTTTCCACTGTCACAAAAGGTCATACTGTTATCATGGGTAGAAATACATATGAATCTATTTTTGCCAGGCTTGGAAAACCTCTCCCCGATCGAACAAACATTGTAGTAACCCGAAATCCCTCATTCAAAGCTTTGGGCTGCACAATAGTTCATTCCTTAGAGGAAGCCATTAAAATTTCTCCTAAAATTGAGGAAGTTTTTATTATTGGTGGCTCGCAACTCTACGTCGAAAGCATGCCAAAAGCCGACAAAATTTACCGCACTCTAATTCACACTACTCTTGAAGGCGACGCTTTCTTCCCCGACTTTACCGCTAGTGACTGGCTACTGGCAACTTCCAAGTTGGAAACTAAAGACGACAAAAACCCATTTGACGCCACATATCAAGTTTACATTCGCAAGAGTTAGTATAAAATTGAATCCGTCTTAACTAAACCCTTCCCATGAGCGTAATTACAAAAAAACAAATTATTGAGCGTCTGCAAAAAGGAGAAATCGGTTTTTCTCCATCCCTCGACACTTTCCAACTTCAAGAACACGCTGTTGATCTCCGCCTTGGTTTTACTTTTCTTGTGCCGAAGGTCTGGCATTTAACCGCAAAAGGACGTGAAGCTCTAGACATTACTCACTTCGACAAAAACAACGCCGAATATTTTGACGTTGTAGAACTTGAAGAAGCTCAGTATTTTGAACTCCTCCCTCACGAGTATGTATTAGTGAGCACTCTTGAAACTATCAAAGTGCCGAATGACCTGATGGCAGTGTTATATCCTCGCTCATCTACAAACCGCAAGGGATTGTCCTTAGACCTCACCGGCATCATCGACTCGGGCTATGAGGGCCAACTCACTCTTCCCATCAGAAACAATACCGAGTCCCAGGTTGTCCGCCTTTACCCAGGAGAACGCATCTGCCAGGTAGTATTTGAAGAACTTTCTGAACCAGTGAACGCCCGCAAGAGTAAGTATCACAAAAAAGATATCGCCGACGGTGTTGCCCGTGAAAAACGCAAAGAGGCTGGCCTCATCATGAGTGGTGAAATCCGAAAACTTAAAAGTGACTTTTCAGTAACAAAAGGGCAGGACAATAAATAGCGTCTATGTTACATGACAACCTCAACTTATCAAATTCCCAAATTGGATTTTCGCTTGGATGCTTCTGGCAAAAGAGCAAGCCAAATGAAATCCTAAAATTTCTTCAAGAAAAGGGTATCAAAATTGTTGAGTTGAAAAAGATCACCCCCATCGATCAGGTCGAGGATGACCTAGCCATGTATCGCAAAGAAGACCTTGAGGGTTTTTCATTTCTCAGCTATCACGCGCCGGTACTGCCGTACGGAAAGAACAAAGAAACCGAAAAATTCTTTTCCGAAATCATGCTCCTTCACAAACTGCGTCCTCTCGACCTCCTTATCGTCCACCCCGACAGCATACAGGACTCGTCAATCTTCAATGATCTACCTTTCCCTATCGGATTCGAAAATATGGACAAGAATAAAAAATCTCATCGTACAGTAGCGGAAATGGAAAAGCTTCTAGCACAAAATTCCTCATGGAAATTGGTACTCGACGTCAATCACTGTTTTGTGAACGACCCAAGCATGCAACTGGCTCATGATTTTTATAGCACCCTCGGTGATCGCATCGCGGAAATTCATCTAAGTGGCTTCGCGAAGTTGCACGATCCCCTGTTTGAAACAAAACAAGAACTCATTATCAAATCCATCCGAGATAAGAATATCCCCATCATCATCGAAAGCCAGATGGATCTCAGTCAATTATTACAGGAACGAAACTACGTTTTGGAAGTATTAAAAAATTAATAGCGTAAGCATATGAAAACCCGTCGCTACAAAGTTGCGACGGGTTTTCTAAAAACTAAAATAATAAAATTAAATCCAATTTTTAACCCTTAACTTCTACCCCCATCGATCGGCACGAACCTTCGATAATTTTCATAGCAGCCTCGACGTCGTTAGCATTCAAATCTTTGAGCTTCTTTTCTGCAATTTCACGAACTTTAGCCTTGGTGATAGTACCTGCCTTACTGACCACATTCTTCCCCGAACCCTTTTCCTTACCGATAGCCTTAAGAATAAGAGAGGTGGCAGGAGAAGTTTTAAAAACTAAATCAAAAGTTCGGTCTTCGTAAACTGAAATTTCAACTGGAACCAAATCTCCTTTCATATCCTTGGTGCCTGCATTAAAACGGGTGACAAATTCACCAATGTTCACTTTAGCTTGACCGAGAGCAGGACCAATCGGCGGGGCCGGATTAGCCTTTCCTCCTTCAATCAACAATTTTAATTTTTTTACTACTTTTTTTGCCATAAAATTTGATTAAAGATTAAAAATTAAAGATTTAAGATTTAAGTAAAACATATCTTGGAGTCAGTACTTTAATCTATAATCTTAAATCTGACAACTGTCGAACTAGATTTTTTTGACCTGAAGAAAATCTAGTTCGACTGGTGTCTCGCGACCGAACATACTAACAAGCACCTTGATTTTACCTCGCTCACTGTCCACTTCTCCCACCTTTCCTTCCAAGTCTTTAAAAGGTCCGTCTACAATCGTCACTGCATCATCGAGTTCAAGATCAATATTGTGCTTCACTGTACCGGAATTCATGCGACCGAACAAAACTTCCACTTCCTTTTTATCTAGAGGGACCGGAAAAACTCCTGACCCAACGAAACCGGTAACTCGCGGGGTGTTTCGAACGACATACCAAGAATCGTCCGTTACCACCATATCAACCAAAACGTATCCTGGGTAAATCTTCTCTTCCTCCTCAACACGTTTATTGCCTTTGATTTTAATTTTCTTTTCAGTTGGAACAAGCACGTTAAAGATTCGATCCTCCATTCCCAGAGACTCGATACGTTGTTTTAAATTGCGGGCAACGGCATTCTCGTATCCAGCGTATGTGTGGATCGCATACCAATTTCTACCCTCTTCTATTTTTTGTTTACTCATTTCGTGTCAATTAATAATTAGAGTTATATAATTTTTCCCAAAATCGTCTGAAATAGATAATCGAATGCACCGAGGTAAAAGGCCGTAACCACAGAGACCACAATAACCACAACTGTATAAATAAGCGCCTGCTTTCTAGTTGGCCAGCTAACATGAGCTAATTCCGCCTTAGTTTCCTGTAAATATGTTTTGAGATTCATAGTATTCTATTAAAAAAGGCCTTTCGGCCGTTACCCCAATAGAGTACTCTTTCCACAGGAAAAGTCAACCCAGTCCCGACTTTTGTCGGGGCTGGGTTCCTTTCCTTACTTTATTACTTTAAACAAGAAGTGGGCTCTATCTAATCTCGTAGGTCAAACTGACTTCGGAGGTTATTTTACTTGTACCACTCGGAAGTTCAGGACTTGCGGAGTCTCGAGGTGAAGAAGCTCCCATGGTCTTTGTATAATAAACCTGTGGTGTATATCCACCGCCATTCTCAGAAAAACTTACAATGCGAACGAGGGATACTCCCAAATCCTTTGCCAATTTTTCAGCCTTACCTTTAGCATCTTGTATAGCCTTACCTTGCGCCACTTTCATTACAACTTCCTGTTTATCTATGCTAAACGACAATCCGCTAAGATTTGTAGCTCCCTGTGTGCCTAAACTACCGATAAGTTTGCCGGCATCACTCAATTTACGAACCTTCACCTCTACCGTCTCACTAACTACATATGTAGCCAAAACCTGCTTTCCACCACCAACATCGTTTGTTTTAACATAATCATAACGAGGATAAATATTGTATCCAGAAACTTTCACATCATCAGTAGACACACCCCCATTCTTTAGAAATGCCAAAATCTCATTCTCAGTTTTTGAAACCTTATTCTGTGCTTCCCCAACCACGAGTGACTCTTGCTGAATACCGAAATTAAACGTTGCAATATCAGGCTTCACAACTTCTTCACCTTTACCAGAAACTGTAATGGTAGTTTGAACTGCAACTTCTTTACCGATCATACCCCATTTTTTTATTTCGGAAACAGTAACGGCAAACAAAAAAATAGATAGAATCAAAAAAGCAATTGCTCCTGACCTTAATAGATTACTGTAGTGACGAGAGTTATTATCTTCTTGTACCATAAATTTGTAAATTAGTTAATAAACCAAAACTCTTCTCCTAAATATTAAATTACATTTTTTGAAGCGTCAAACAAATTTTCAAACAAAGAAAGTACGGTCATGGGCCCTACTCCTCCAGGAACAGGTGAAATAGCACTAACAATATCCTTAACATCATTAAAATCTACATCCCCTACCAAAACTTTACGAGGGATTTCCTCCTCCAATTTATCTCCCAGGACCGAACTTATTCCGACATCAACAACGACCTGATTCTCAGTTACATAATTCCTATCAACAAGACGAGGGACACCTGTGGCAACTATAAGAATATCCGCATTTCTGCATTTAGTCGTCATATCTGGTGTTCCACGATGACAAACGGTCACCAAAGATCCCTTATGAGCAAAAAGTGTAGCGATCGGTCCTCCAACCAATTCACTCCTACCTACCACCGTAACCTTCTTTTTATTTACATCAATTCCATAACCCTCAAGAAGAGAAAGAACTCCTCGCGCAGTTGCAGGCACAATCGCACTAGAATTTTCCGTCTCAAAAAGTTTCTTATTTGTTGTCGTCAAACCATCGACATCTTTCTTTGGAAGAATAGTATCGATAATTTTCCTCTTATTTAAAGCAACAGGGATAGGCAGCTGAACAATAATACCGTTAATTTTTGAATTACTGTTTAAC
Organism: Candidatus Tayloriibacteriota bacterium; assembly: GCA_009695005.1. Taxonomy (GTDB): domain Bacteria; phylum Patescibacteriota; class Minisyncoccia; order Phycocordibacterales; family SIBU01; genus SIBU01. Next base: position 7,591 of record SIBU01000004.1, on the reverse strand, counting down.
CTATTTATCGCACTAGACAAATCTTCTTCAGAAACATCTGCCGAAAATTTTTCATGTATAAAGCCGGCACCAATTTTTTCGGCAAATTTTCTTTTTTGTTCAATGTAAGCACTAGACTCAGCCAAGTCACCAACCTGAATAACTGCCAGAGTCGGCTTTCCAACAAATTTAGAAAAAGCCAGCTTAAGTCTCTGAACACCGAGGTCACGAAGAACCTTACCATCTAATATATGGCCATTTAAAAGCTTTTTTTTGTCTATTGCAGACTTATCCATCATCATTTCAATTTGAGTATATCATAAAGAATTTAAGTTAGTCGGGTGCTAATTTATGTGATATAGTACGAAAAATAACGCTTAAATTAACTCATTATGAAAAAAATCATTTATACGATTCTTGGTTTTGTTGTCATTATTGCCGTATTGATTTATTACAAGTCAAATAATGGGGGTCAAAAATACACAACTGCGATTGTGAAGCTTGGTGACCTTTCACAAGAGGTGGCTGTTTCTGGCACAGTCAAAGACAAGGCCGCGGTTGAACTTGGATTTGAAAGAGCTGGTCGTGTCAGAAAAATCAAATCTGAAGTCGGGGACAAAATAAATGAAAGCGATGTTTTAGTAATTCTAGATAACGGAGTTGAGGCTTCTGCCGTAGAAGATGCGAAAGCAAAACATGATTCAAAGAAGGCACACTACAACGACCTCAGGGCTGGTGGACGTCCAGAAGAGATAAGCTTAAAGGAAACTGAACTTGCAAAAGCTAAATCGGATCTAGCCACTGCTTATATTGCGGTGCCAAACATAGTTTTAGATGCATTCAACAAAGCTGATAACGCCGTCAGGAGACAGGCAGACACTCTTTTTGGAAACGCTGCCACCGCAAACCCACAAATTTCCTTCTATTCGAGCGATCAACAGACCGTTGTAGATTCCCAAAATGGCCGTAGAGATGCTGAAACAACACTAAATAATTTAAAAAAATTATCACAAAACTCTTCCCTAACCACCGCCGGAAATGAAGAATCCTTAATCCAAACAAAAAAATACCTCCTTTCGATTAATGATTTCATAACAACGGCAAACCGTGCACTAAACTCGGCGCTCAATCTTTCGGAAGCGACACTTACAACAAACAAAGACGCATTGAATACCGCAAGAACAAACATCAACACCGCCATAACTAGTGTTACAGACCAGATTCAAACAATTACCACCCAAAAAATTACAGTAGAAGCAGCTGAAAAAGAACTTCAACTTACAAAAGTTGGCGCAACATCCGAAGTACTTGCAGGAGCTCTTGCTGACATTGCAAGTGCTTTAGCGAATGTTAAAAATGCCGAAGCAGTATTAGCAAAAACATATATTGTCTCCCCCATTTCAGGAATAGTGACAAAACAAGAAGCCAAAGTTGGAGAAATCGCCCCAGCAAACACAGTAATCATTTCCGTAGCAAGTGGAAATTTTAAAGTGGAGGCATTCATTCCAGAAGTCGACATAGCAAAAATCACGATAGGTAACAAGGCAACGATAACTCTAGACGCTTACGGCAATGGAGTTTCATTTCAAGCCCATGTCGTAAAAATAGATCCTGCCGAAACTACAATTGACGGCGTTTCTACCTACAAAACAACATTGGAATTTGATGTTGTTGACGAAAGAATTCGCTCAGGAATGACCGCAAACACAACCATCGTAACGGCATCCAAAACGAACGTTCTGTCCGTGCCACAGAGATCTGTTTATGAAAAAAATAATAAAAAATTTGTTGGAGTCATGGAAGGAAAAATCATTTCTGAACACGAGATAACGACAGGAATCAGGGGTTCAAACGGAGAAGTTGAGATTCTGTCAGGCCTAAACGCCAAGGCCGTCATCGTCACATCTGGCCAAGCAAAATAACATGGCTCTCATTGAGATAAAAAATATCAACAAAACCTACGAAGATGATGGTTTGGCTACTACAGCACTAAAAGATGTCTCCTTTGCAATCGAACCTGGTGATTTTGTTGCCATCATGGGTCCATCAGGCTCTGGAAAATCTACTTTACTTCATATTCTCGGGCTTCTCGATAAGCACACCTCCGGTGATTATTTTTTTGAAAGTAAAAATGTATCACTTTACAGCGACGAAGAACTGGCAAAAATCCGAAATGAAAAAGTTGGATTTATTTTTCAAACCTTTAATCTTTTAGCCAGAACAACAGTGCTGGAAAACGTAAAGCTTCCACTTCTCTACTCAAAGGTTCCGGAGCGAGAATGGGACGGACTGGCCAAAGAAGCACTCAAATCAGTTGGTCTTTCTCACCGTTTAGAGCACGGGCCATCTGAACTTTCAGGTGGTGAACGTCAACGCGTTGCTATCGCCCGAGCTCTAATTCAAAAACCATCAATTATTTTTGCTGACGAGCCAACTGGAAATCTTGATTCAAAATCGGGACAGACGGTGATGGAGATCATTCAAAAATTAAATGATTCGGGGCATACGGTTATTCTCATCACACACGAAACCTATACAGCCGAAAGCGCCAAAAGAATCATTCACCTACGAGACGGTATGATTGAATCTGATGAAAAAGTTTCTAATCGACGCAACGCATTTGAAAAATTTGTGAAATAAAATGTCATGGAAAATACGACCCCACAAATTGAACAACTACCGCCCACTATCGATAAAATGAGAAAACTTTTTTCAGACAATATCGAAAAAAGAATTTGTGTCGTTGGTGCTAGCTGCGTTGGAAAATCAACATTGCTTAGTTATTTACCTGAAGCGGTGGATATGGATGATCTACTTTTCGGTAACAATAAAAAAGGGATTGCCCCACTACTTACTCAACAGGAAATTGATTATGTCTGTGGGCCCTGGACACCGGAAGTCGGTCAATTTATGACACGAAAAGCTCATGAACTAATAAAAATAGAAGCTGGTCGCCCGGTTTTCGGTACAATTGTTTTTCCGTCTGATTTGGTTATTGAAATTACTGTTCCAGATAATATCTTGAGAGAAAGAATCAGGAGTAGGAAATCAAACGAAAGTGATGTTTTTAACATGAAAACCCAAATCGAATTGGAAATTGAAAGGTCGGGGATAGAAAGAGTGGTTCTAGAAAACATATGAAACTTACCCACCATTTTAAAAACGCCGTTACGGGACTTAAGACAAACAAAACCCGATCGTTTCTTACAATTTTTGGAATTGTCATCGGTATCACCTCTATTATTTTAGTAATGTCTCTCGGTGCGGGCGCTCAAAATTTTATTCTTTCACAAGTGCAAGGATTAGGTTCGAAAACTGTGGCCGTTGTTCCGGGACGCCAACCAAAAGGTCCATCTGATTCTGCTCAGTTATTCAGTGACTCACTTAGAGAAAAAGACTTGGTGGCACTCCAGAGAAAATCTAACGTTCCAAATCTTAGCAAAGTTATGCCGATTGTTTTTGGCGGTGAGACAGGTCTTTATGAAAATAACACATACAGACTAACAGTTTTTGGAGGCACAGAGCTTATTTCAAGTATTTTTGATCTTGTGCCGGAAGCTGGACAGTTTTTTACAGAAGATGACACGAGAAGCAGAGCCAATGTAGTAGTCATCGGTTCAAAAGTTAAAGATGAATTGTTTGGCGCAAGTGACGCTGTTGGCCAAAAAATTAGAATTAAAAATCTTAACCTTAGAGTTGTTGGTGTTCTTCCAAAAAAAGGTCAAGTGTCGTTTTTCAACTTTGATGAAATCGCCATCATCCCCTACACCACCGCACAGGAATATATTTTCGGCATTAAATATTTCCACCGCATGATCGTTGAAGCGGACACTGATAAAAACATTGATCAGGTCGCTGAAGATGTTCGCATCACTTTGCGCAACTCGCATGATATTACCGACCCGGACAAAGATGATTTTTTCGTTCAAACTCAAGCAGATTTGGCCAATCGACTAGGTACAATTACAACTGCTTTAACATTATTTCTCGTCGCCATGGCCTCTATTTCACTCTTCGTGGGAGGTGTCGGCATCATGAATATCATGCTGGTATCCGTCACCGAGCGCACCAAGGAAATCGGCCTACGCAAATCAATCGGCGCGACCAATCAAGATATTCTGACGCAGTTTCTAATTGAAGCTGTGGTGCTGACCAGCATAGGCGGCATAGTAGGCATAATAATCGGTACAGGATTGGCTTTCCTCATAGGCCAAATCCTCATTAATTTCGCAGCCATTTCGTGGCCGTTTAACTTTCCTTGGACCGGCGCCATCTTAGGCCTTTTCGTCTCCGCCACTATCGGCCTAGTATTCGGTATCTACCCTGCCAAGCACGCAGCCTCCAAAAGCCCGATGGAGGCTTTACGGTATGAATGATCATGATAAAATCAAGCTAACCATAGACATGAATTCAAAAAAAGAAAGAATAATCACTTACGAGGAGCTACGAGAAACGCCATCATCGGAAAATGGAGAATCGATGACTCTTGTCAATACATATGACGATACGATTATTGCCGAATACGAAAAAAAGGACATGTTACCGTATACAGGCGATAAAATTTTTGTCCGAGATGCCGTTGCAAGGAAGCTTGCAGCCGCAAACAACGAGCTTAAACAAATGGGACTTTGTCTTCGAGTAGTATACGGATATCGGTACCCGGAAATTCAAAAAAAATATTTCGATGCCCAGCGGACAAAACTTTCAGAACTTCATCCTCACTTTTCATCTCAAGAACTTGACTCGCTCACACACAACTTTTGCGCTGTACCTTCCGTTGCTGGCCATCCTACGGGCGGTGCTGTAGATATTACAATCGTCGATAAAAAACGAGAGGCTTTAGATATGGGAACACGCATTGCCGACTTTACAGAACCCGAAAAAATAAAAACTTTTGACAAAGGGGTTTCTTCGATTCAAACAAAAAACCGACTTATACTCCATGACGCCCTCACGAAAGAAGGATTTGCTCCATTTTACGGAGAGTGGTGGCACTTTTCGTACGGGGATAAAGAATGGGCATGCTTTTACGACAAAAAATGTTCCCTCTATTCCCATCTAGATTTTAAAATATAAAAAAGGACCGCCAATTAAGACGGTCCCAATTATCTACTCTGTCTTGACGAAAAATTATTCCGTTAGGATGACATCAATTTCTCTTATAGCTTCTTTACAGCTACCGTAGAGATAGATTCGTTCAGTGCTCTGTGATTTATTCACGATCACTTGGTCGGAAATGGAAACATTATGACTGCCTGGCAATTTCACCGATCCGATCCTCTCATAGAGATGAAGAGAGTTTGAACCTACTGACGCCGTACGAGCTACATAATATTCCCCGCCCGACGCCACGATCTCCGCCAAACGAACTCTCATAAGCGCATACCCTACGCCTTTTTTTCGATATGGTGTTTCAACACCAAGCTCAGAGTTGTACCAGATCGCTCGCACATCAAGTGAAAGTGAGTTATTTTCCTTTTTCCCCAGCAGGTACGTTTGTACATCTACCGGAGATTCCGAAAAAGGCATAGAGCAAGAAAACCCTATCGTTTTTTCACCCTCAGAAGCCAGCACCACAAGTCCTTTTTTTACGTGGGGCAACCATATGTCGTTTACAACCTCGGTGTCCTCATACTTTTCATAGTATGGCGGACCACCAAAAGCTTCTTTGTAAACAGACACAAACCCTGAACGAAGACTTGGAAGATCGGCACAAACTTTTTTAACTTTCATATGTAACCTCCATCTCACTTTCCAACACAACTCCATTTTTCATGATTTCAACCTCGATTGTTTTTCCAGTGGGCTGAACAACTGATTTAGCCCCTGTTACAAGAGCAACAGCGATTGTTCCTGAACCACAAGATTGCTCGAAGAAAAAGGTGTCAACCTCCTTCACCCAAACCACTGGGTATAGGAATACAGACCTGTCCTGGCGTTTAAACCAAACTACACCGACCGCTTCACGGTTTTCTAGTTCAAGTTCACGCATCATAGCAAGGTGCGCATTCTGATAAAAAGTTTTATCAACAGGAAAGGGAGCCTCAAACACAACATGTACGATTCCTCCGAGATCGACTACCGACACCTCCTGGCCACTTTTAAGACAAACGTCTTTTCTAATAACCGGCAAACCACCAAACGTACACCTCGCGGTGTATCGTGAGCCACCTATTTTTATCACAGTGGCTTTAACTGTGCCGATAAATCCTGACACAGTGAACTCCACCTCGGTCAATCCTTTAATTATAGAGAGTAAGACGGCAGTTGACCGCGCGGCATTACCACAAAACTCCCCACCGGCCATCTCAAACCGGTTTTCTATAGGGATAAGAAAGCCTGCTTGTTCCGCCTCTTGTGGTTCAAAATCCCTGCCTAGAATTTTTCCTTGCTTGGCGTATTCTGCACGGCTCAAACCCTCTTTCAAGAGTTCGACTATCGTACCGTTACCGCCAGCTGCTGTTACCAAGTATTTTTTACTATTTTGCATAATTTGATATTTTCTTGTTGATTCGACCTTTTTATCTTTGGCGCAAGTCGCTAAAGGTTTTTCTTACACCAAAAAGAACACATTTGTCACTTCAAAGGTGGACAAACAAAAACCCCTTCCCGGCTACCGGGAAGGGGTTAAATTGAAAAAAACATTCAATACAACCCTTTCTCGGCAGAGGGAATATTGTGATGAGATTTACTATTTATTTTTAATATTTTTTTCATAATTCAAATTTCATTTATTGTTTTATAAACAGGTGTGATATCCGCTACTCTTTACTTGGGTAAAGAGTAGCAGGTAAAAAAATATGGTACTGACACTCTTCGATTTTAGGATACTCTATTTTCGTCGTTTAATCGCGAGCTTGTAACCTCCTGTACCGTTCCAATACCATTTCTTTATTCGAGCAATAGTACGGGAACTCAATCCGGTTACTCTCTCGATACCGACATAGTGAGTATTTTCTGCAATTGCTTGAGCTGTGTAAAAACGCTTGGAAAACTCAATGATTTCAGACTCTGTAAGTAAATCGCGCATAAAGGCCTTCATCTCGGCACTGCTCTTCATAGAGAGAAACGCCCGAACTAACGCCGAAGCATTGTTATCGGTGATCGTCCATTTCTCCTTTGTTTTTCGTTGTTTTTTTGACATATTCAATCTGCCATTCTTTACTTGGGTAAAGTGTAACAAATGGCAGAAAAATGTCAATGTTGATAACTTTACTTAAGTAAAGAGTAGCTGGTAGCTGAAAATGACCAATTGTTTTTAATAATTTTACTCAAGCAAAGTTCCTGAGATAACGAAATGAAACTTTTATGAAAATTAAAATTCCTGAGTTGAACCCTCTACCATCTCGATAAATTCGATACCTGCGGGAGGCAAAATTGTTTTTGGTGCTCTATGTGCAATACCTGGTCCTTTCAAACCACCATCGTGAACGGGGAAACAAACCTTTGGTTTTACCTCTTTAGCATAATCAATCGCCTCGGAAATTTTCATCCACGGACCAGCAACTGGTAAAGCGAGAATTTCAATAGGTTTACCGGGATTGTAAAAGGCATCACCGGGGTAGAAAAATCTGTTGGCAAAAAAATAACCCGTATTTTGCACTAGTCCAAA